>JBBKXC010000053.1:0-5148 GCA_037969275.1 Bdellovibrionales bacterium
CTTCAGGAACATTAATCGCCGCAATGCGCATGTCGCGCTGTATCTGGCGAACCGAGCCGCTAAGTGCAGCAATAAAGTCTGGGCTTGCGGGGTTTGTCGCTAACGCTTTATCCATTGTATAACGCGGGACGCTTTCGCCTATAAATGATGTTCTGTTTTCAGCGTATGGGCCCGTCAAATACTCCATGCGCTCTTTGAGGCTTACAATCTGAATTTGCTCCAAGGCCGTTGTGTTTTCGGGCAAGATATAGTCATTGCCAATTTTAAAGTGAAGATAAAAAAGCGCTGCTGTTTCGAGATCTTCGGGCGTGGACGCGCTTGCCATAAACGCCCCTACTTTTTGTTGGATAAGCGCAATGTCTTCAGCGTCAAGATCCTCAGGCTCAGTCAGGAGGTCTGTGTCTATGTTATCGGAGAAAAACCAGCGGCCGCTGTCATCGTTAATATCGGGCAGGGTGGCTAAAATGTTGCGTAAAGGCTCCGGAATATCCGTGCCTATTGCCACACCATCAAAAATGCGGGCAGCAATAACATCGCTCTTCAGTTGAAAAGCTTCCAAAGTTATCGGATTTAGTGAGGTTTCAGCCATTCACACCCTAAAATTAACACTCTATTGATTACCAAAATTTCTTATTTATTTTTGCCCATTCTACAATTTTTATGGGTTTTTGTCAATTTTAGTGCGTTTAGAGTGGGTTATAGCTGCCCGCGTACGAGCTTTTCATAGGCATCGCGCAAATCACGCACAACGGGGCCGACTGTATAGCTGTGATTCTCAATGCCACCTACGGCCGTTACTTCTGCGGCGGAGCCAGTTAGAAAGCACTCTTCAAAATCGCCAAGCTCTTCCGGCATAATATGACGCTCAATGAGCTCATAGCCTTTATCTTTAGCCAGTTTAATAACAGTTTGGCGGGTAATGCCGTTCAAAAAGCAATCCGGCGTTGGAGTATGGATAACGCCATCCTTAATGAAAAAGATATTGGCACCTGTCGCCTCAGCCACATAGCCACGGTAATCCAGCATGAGTGCATCATCAAAGCCAGCGGCCTCGGCGGTATGCTTGGAGATGGTGCAAATCATATAAAGACCGGCGGCTTTGGCCTGCGTTGGGGCGGTGTCTGGCGCGGGGCGGCGATATTGCGCCGCTGTAAGGTTAATGCCTTTCTCGCGCTTTTCATCCGAAAAATAGCTGCCCCAATCCCAGCAGGTAATTGCGAGGTGGGTTTTTGTCGCCTGCGCAGAAACGCCCATTTGTTCGGAGCCGCGCCACGCAATAACACGCACATAGCCGTTTACAATATTATTGGCCTTCAGGACTTCGTCTTTTTTGGCTGTGATTTCTTCGGGTGTCATCGGAAGCGTTAAGCCGAGAATGCCAGCAGATTTTTTGAGGCGCTCGGAATGTTCCTGACTTTTAAAAATAACGCCGTTATAAGCACGCTCGCCCTCAAAAACTGCGCTGGCATAGTGCAGGGCATGGGTTAGGACATGAACCTTGGCATCGCGCCATTCCACCATCTGTCCATCGATGAAAATCTTACCGTCACGTTGATCGTAGGAGAGTGCTGCCATTTTATACCGCTTTTGCTATTGATTGAGTGTTAGTATAGTTTTTTATGTCTGAATATTTAGTATGCTTAAAGCAGAAAATTTGTAAACGGGTTTATGCAAAAAATTATGCAAGATTTACCGCATATTTTAGTCGTCGATGATGATAAGAGGATCGCCCGCTTGGTGTGCCGCTATCTCAGCGACCATGATTATATGGCGCTTCGAGCTGAAAATGCCGATGAAGCGCGGCTTGCGCTTGAGGACATGGAATTTGATGCGCTTGTCGTGGATGTAATGATGCCCGGCGAAAGTGGCTTGGAGTTTGTGCAAGATTTGAGAAAACGCAACGTGAACGTACCTGTCTTACTGCTGACAGCCTTAGGGGAAATAGAAGATCGCGTCGCAGGCTTTGAGGTTGGCGCGGATGATTACTTATCCAAGCCGTTCGAGCCTAAGGAATTACTCCTGCGCTTAAATGCCATATTGCGCCGCACGCAAAAGAAAAAGGCTGCAACGCGCTTTAAAATTGGCCGTTGGGTTTTTGATGAGGCGCTGCAAAGCCTTGATGATGGAGCACAGCAGGTGCGCCTTACAACAATGGAGATGAATTTACTGCGCGCTTTGGCCCGCACGCCGGGAATAGCTGTTAGCCGCGAAGAACTCGCATCAGTCTGTGAGCTTGATGCCGGAGAGCGCACGATTGATGTTCAGGTGACGCGTCTACGTCGTAAGCTCGAGGAGGATACAAAAAATCCGCGCCACCTTCAAACTATTCGCGGTAAGGGGTATTTATTGAGGGTTGATGGTCTATGAACGAAATGCTCCCCCCAGCCGAATTTGATGAAGAAATTCAAGCCGCTCAGCAGCCTAAAAAGCCGCGCTCACTGATAAAGAGAATGCTGCCGCGTACGCTTCTTGGTCGCTCGCTCCTCATTCTTGTAACGCCAATTCTGATTGTGCAAATTGTGACCACCGTGGTTTTTCTTGATAACCATTGGCAAAAGATGCTCCACAGACTCGCCTATTCAGTGGCGGGCGAAATTGCCGTTATGGCGCATGCAATTGATGATGGTATGACGCCTGAAAATTTAAAACGCATGACGGGCTATGTATCGCAAAGCCTTGGGCTTCTTATTAGCTATAACGAAGGTCAGTTTATCGAGGACAAGGATTTCTCGGGGCGCCATGCGGTTTGGGAATCTGCCGTCGTTGATACACTCTCCCATGAACTGAATTCGCAATTACGCAGGCCGTTTTATATTCACGCCGATTTTAGAGAAAAATGGGTGGAGGTGAATGTTCAACTAGATACAGGCGTATTAAATATTGTCTTGCCCGAAAGGCGGCTGTTTTCATCTTCAGCCTATATCTTTTTGATCTGGATGTTTTCGACATCGCTTGTGCTTTTTGCTTTGGCTGTTTTGTTTATGCGTAATCAGATTAGGCCGATACGAAGGCTGGCTGTGGCGGCTGAATGGTTCGGGCGCGGGCGCGATGTGCATAAATTCAAACTGGAAGGCGCGAGCGAAGTGCGCCAAGCCGGGCAAGCTTTCCTTGATATGCGCAGGCGTATCAAACGCCAGATTTCCCAGCGTACAATTATGCTGGCCGGAGTCTCGCATGATTTACGCACGCCTCTAACTCGTATGAAACTCGAGCTCGAGATGATGGGGGATGGTGAGGCCGTTTCCGCACTTAAGGATGATATCCAGCAGATGCAAAGGATGATTGATGGCTATCTGGATTTTGTACGCGGGGAGGGCGGTGAGCCACTTGTTAGCGTTATGCTCTCTAAAGTGACAGACAAGATGAAGGCTGGATTTGCGCGCCAAGGTTATAGCATTGAATGGAATGTGCCTGATTATATTCAACTGCCATTACGCCAAAATGCCTTTGAGCGCGCCGTATCCAATATTGTGACCAATGCGTGCAAATACGGCGGCAAGGTTTGGGTAAGCGCCGAGATTACTAAGGATGAACGGGCACAAATTGTTATTGAAGATGATGGCCCGGGCATACCGGAAGGTAGCTATGAGGACGTCTTTAAGCCATTCTTTCGTATGGATAGTGCGCGCTCACAAGATACGGGCGGCGTTGGTCTTGGGATGCCCATAGCGATGGATATTGTAAACAATCACGGCGGGCGTATCTGGCTAGAGAAAAGCGTGTATGGCGGGCTGAAGGTTATTATCCGTATTCCGCTTTAAAAATAGCGCTGTAATCTTTAGTAAAGCCGCCCACCATTAGGCACTATTTTATCCGGCGATATGAGCGTTACATTATCGCCATCGTCTGGAAAGCCAAGCACCAGCACTTCTGACATGAATTTGCCGATTTGCCTTGGCTGGAAATTTACCACCGCCGCAATCTGCTTGCCGACAAGATCATCTGGATTATAGTTTTGAGTTATCTGCGCCGAGGTTTTTTTCTCGCCAAGCTCAGAACCAAAATCTATAAAAAGCTTGAGGGCGGGCTTACGCGCTTCGGGGAATTCTTCGGTACGTAAAATCGTTCCGACACGAATATCGACCTTCATAAAGTCATCAAGGGTGATCGTCATTATGTGCTCCTTTTTGTAATAAAAAAGGCCGCCAATATGGCAGCCTTTTTGAATATTTTTAAAAGCGAATTAAGCTGCTTTTTTCTGACCTTTTTCCAATACGGATTTCAGTTCGCCCATGCTAGCGCTTACACGCTTGTTAAGGACTTTGCCTGTTTCGATGTTGGACTTGCTGATCATGTCGGACAGTTCTTGCATATTGCCAGTTGTCTTTTCATAGAGCTTTTTGAAAAGCTCGGCATTTTTAGCCAGCTTTTTCTCTGGTGTGCCTTCGCCCATCATTTCTTTAGCAATCGAAGAGTTGTCTTCGATAATCTGTGAAAGGATTTCGGATTGACGTTGCGCTACAGCCTGCATGCTTTCCATAGCGAGTTGCTGCGCTTCGGAAAATGCCTGGATGTTTTTGCGGTGTGTTTCCATCATATCCTTCATGCCGAATGGCAATGTTTGATATTGTTCAAATACTTTAGTGAAATCGTTCTTTGAAAAAAACTGTGAAAATGGATTACTCGTAGCCATAGCTTGCCCCCTTGGGTTGTAAGAAGTTTCATAAACTCGAATATTGTTCCTATTCAATAGATTTATTGCACTGCACTGTCAAGCGAGGAAATGCAGAAAATAAGGGCTTAGAGGCGATTTGCTATAAAATATGCGCAAAAATGTCTTTTATGAATATTTTAATGCACAAATTTTGAAAAAGGGAGGCGAATATTAGGATTATTTTAATCCCTTTAAGGCATTTTATAGAGTACATCCGCATTCCTGCGGGTAAAAAACTCTTACAAGATAATTATTCTAAATATGGGCGATAATAGCGAAATTGCAGAAAAAGTCGGAAGCGGGGAGCAACGCAGCTCTAATGCTGCGCTTATCATTATTCTCGTAAACGGAATATTGCTCACATTGGTTATATTCGGATTTTTGACTGTATTTACAGAGGAAATCATTAAAGATGAGCAGAGCTATATTGCTGATAACTCTATACAGGGCTTTATAAATAGGGCCGATGACCTTAGCAATATTATCAATCAATC
>JBBKXC010000054.1:0-6004 GCA_037969275.1 Bdellovibrionales bacterium
AGCGCCTCTTCATAGGCATGCATCCGGCCATTAAAAGCGAGCATAAGTTTTTTCATGCGCTTGGGCACGCCCATATCGCCAATACCTATTTCGCGGTAGCCTTCATCAATATGCTTAAATACGGCGTCAAATAAATCCTGCGCCGTTTTATCTCCAAATCCACCCTCCTCACTTTTCAATCTATGGAGCATTAAGAAGAGGTGGACGAGCAAAAGGTCATAGCGCCCCTCTGTGGTGTCGGGAACGGCGAGATCAGTATAGAATACGGGCTTTCGCGCCTGATGTTGAAGCACCTGGAACATCGGCCATATATCTTGTTCGGTGAGTTTTTTACGTTTAAACAGAGCAAACATTTGATTTTTCTCCAGCTTCCCATTAAATCAGAGCGTACAATTTGTTCTGGAGATAACCATGGCTTTAAAAAAATATCAACTCTTCACTGTTCTTGGTGCAAGCGCTTTATTATGCGCATGCAGCCCCACAGTGGCGCAGCGAGGCAATATGCTGGAGAATTATCAGCTTGAGCGCATCGAGGCGGGTAAATCCACGCGCTCTGATGTTTTAAGGCTTGTCGGCTCACCCACGACTGTTGCGCCCTTTAACGAGGATATCTGGTATTACATCGGACAAGAAACCGAAAAGCGCGGGATTCTTGACCCTAAAGTAACAAAAGAACGCATTATCGCCGTTACTTTTAGTAAGGATGGGCTGGTTGAGAGCATTAATGATGTTGATAACGGCCGCATTAATATACCTATCGCGCGGGATTCCACCCCGACCCACGGCAATGAAACCAGCTTTACGCGTGAGTTTTTCGGTAATCTGGGTAAATTCAACCCGCAGGAGTAGTCTTAGACATTTTGCAAATAATAAAAAACGGGCCTATGAGGGCCCGTTTTCGTATTCGTATATCTTTAAGGCTTATGCGCCCAAATATTTAGCCACAATCGCTACCAGAAGGATCGCCACGATATTGGTGATCTTGATAAGCGGGTTTACTGCCGGACCAGCAGTGTCCTTGTATGGGTCGCCTACTGTATCGCCAGTAATCGCAGCCATATGAGCTTCTGAGCCCTTACCGCCGAAATTACCTTCTTCGATATATTTCTTGGCATTATCCCATGCACCGCCACCGGAGGTCATTGAGATCGCCACGAAAATACCTGTCACGATTGTACCAAGGAGCATAGCGCCAAGGCACTGGAACGCCGGAACGTAATCGCCAGTCAGGAATGCAACGCCGAAGAACACAACGATAGGAGCAGCAACAGGAAGCAATGATGGTAGAATCATTTCTTTAATCGCAGCTTTCGTCAGGAGGTCAACAGATTTGCCGTATTCTGGCTTGGCTGTACCTTCCATGATGCCGGGGATTTCGCGGAACTGGCGGCGAACCTCAACAACAACAGAAGCGGCAGCGCGGCCAACAGCTGTCATAGACATGGCGCTGAACAAGAATGGCAACAAACCACCAATGAACAAGCCAATCACAACAAACGGGTCTTGCAGAGGGAATGTAATATCTGCGTATTGTGGCAGATAGTGTTTAATTTCCTCTGTATAGGCCGCAAACAGAACCAGCGCAGCCAAACCGGCAGAACCGATAGCATAGCCTTTAGTTACAGCTTTCGTTGTATTACCAACAGCGTCCAATGCATCAGTTGTCACGCGGACATCTTCAGGCAAGTTCGCCATTTCGGCAATACCACCGGCATTGTCCGTTACGGGGCCGTAAGCATCAAGCGCCACGACCATACCGGCCAATGAAAGCATAGATGTTGCGGCAATCGCGATACCGTAAAGTCCAGCGAATGCAAACCCGGCGTAAATACCGCCGCAAATAACAATCACAGGCAGGGCTGTTGATTCGAGAGAAACAGCAAGACCCTGAATAACGTTGGTACCGTGACCTGCTTCTGATGCTTTAGCCACAGAACGCACCGGACGGTATTCCGTCGATGTGTAGTATTCTGTGATCCAGACAAGAAGACCAGTAACGGCCAAACCAGTCAGAACGCAATAGAATAGATCCGTAAGCGTAATAACGCCACCATCAGCCAAAGTCATAGTCTCGGCCATAGGGATATTAAGCGCTTCGCCTTTGAACATGACGTAGTAGATCAATCCGCCAGAGATAACCGCACTGGCAATAAAGCCTTTATACAGCGCCCACATAACGTTTTTATCAGAGCCCAAGCGAACAAAGAATGTTCCTATAACCGAACCGATAATACAAACACCGCCAATGATCAGCGGAAGAAGCATCATTTGTTCAACGCTTGAAGCTGCAAATGCACTAAAAGCGATCAACATTGTTGCAACAACCGTCACGGCATATGTTTCGAAAAGGTCAGCGGCCATACCGGCACAATCACCAACGTTATCACCAACGTTATCAGCGATAACGGCAGGGTTACGTGGGTCATCTTCCGGAATTCCTGCTTCCACTTTACCGACAAGGTCAGCACCAACATCCGCACCTTTAGTGAAGATACCGCCGCCAAGACGAGCAAAGATAGAAATAAGAGACGCACCAAAGCCAAGACCAACAAGACCTTCCAGGATTACCCTGATAATAGCCGTGCGTTCTTCACCCTCAGCCAACGCCAAACCGAGCTCGCCTTGTAACCACACATAGTAGAACAAAACACCGAGCAGACCAAAACCAACCACCAACATACCGGTGATGGCTCCAGCCTTGAAAGCTACGTTAAGAGCGGATGACATGCTTTCGGTTGCAGCCTGCGCTGTACGCACATTGGCACGAACTGAAACAAGCATTCCGGCATAACCGGCAAGACCTGAAAGAACGGCGCCGATCGTAAAGCCCAAGGCGACGTGCCAGCCAAGAAGCTGGTAAAGTCCGATGGTCACAATGATGCCGACAACGGCGATTGTGCTGTATTGGCGATTAAGATAGGCAGAAGCGCCTTCTTGAATTGCCGCAGCAATTTCCTGCATTTTTTCATTACCGGTACTTTTACTAAGTACCTGGCGAGTTGCGATTAGGCCGTACAACAGGGCAAGGCCACCGCATCCCGCTATCATTTGATAAATTGGATCCATAAATATTTCCTCGTATATATTTTACTTACATTTTTTTGGGAGTTTTTTCCCATAGGCGGAGCAAATACTAACGTGTTCAGTAAGTTAGTAAAAGAGGATTTTATAAAGAAACATATTGCGGCGCAAAAAAAAATACCCGCTTTTTTCAAAGCGGGCAATTTAAGTTTAGAGGGTTCACATATTGATAAACCCGACCCCGGGCTTAACAATTCTTTTAAAACTAGACCGGACGCTGCTGTACGACCTGAAGAAGAACATCTTGAACGATGTCATCACCAAGCACGCGCGCCGAGGCTTTGTTTAATCTTTCTTTGAGCATATTAACTTGTATAACTCCGCCCTTGAGAGCGGCTTTATCATTTAATACGCCATACATATCTTGAATAAACGCATCTTTAAGACGCGGAGCCTGGCTTTCGACCGTAGCTGCAGCATGTTCATCTGCAACCTCGATCGCCACAATCAGGCTAACTGTCTGTGTGACGCCATTATCATCAATGATTGGAAGAATGAGTGCATCAAGTTCTACGAAGGCAAATTTGCTTCGATCAACTTCTTTCTTTTCTTTTTTGACTTCTTTATGCGCGCCATCTTCTGTCGTGGCGGCCTCTGCTGATTTATTGAAATAGAAATACGCTCCGGCGCCACCGCCGCCAAGCAATAGCAGTGCTACTGCAATTATTATTATTTTTTTCATTTTCGCCTAACCCTTAAGCAGTATGTAAACCCAATTACAAGAATACACCATGATCAGTTAAGGCGAGGTTATTTATGTATAAAATTTTATGTAATGTGCGAGGTGGGGATTAAGTGCGGATAGATTTATTAATTGAATCCAGCACACCGTTGATTAGTTTGACTTGCCCTGATTCGTAAAATCCGTGGGCGACATCAACATAGTCATTAATAATAAGCGGCGCGTCTATATCGCTATGCGCCAAAAGCTCGCAAGCGCCACAGAGTAGTATGGATTTAAGCAATAACTCGGTCTCGCCAGATTTTTTGGTAGTGAGATTGGCCATGATCATCTCATCTAGCGTCTCTCTATGTTCATCAACGCCCCCCAAAATTTTGCTCAGCAAGCTTCTTTCCGGGGGAACAAGCGCTTCGCCTTCAATTTCCAGCTTATCGGAGCGTGACAAAATATCGGCCAGCACCTCTTTCATTTCATCGCCAGTGTGCAATACACCATAAAGCGTTTGCACAGCCACTAATCTGGCTGAACGATTGCTGGCACTCAGGGAGATGTTATCTTTTTTAGGCTGCGTCATGCTGTGGCATGCCTTTCCTTGTATTTGTTCTTGAGATCAATAATGGCCAGCGCTGCTAAAGCTGCGTCCCTGCCCTTGTTCTTTTTATCGGGACGCGCCCTGACGAGAGCTTGCTCCTCGTTCTCGCAAGTGAGTATGCCATTGCCGATGGCTATATTATAATCAAGCCCCAAGCGGGAAAGCCCGGAAGCGCTTTCGTTGCAAACTATATCATAATGCGAGGTTTCCCCACGTAATACGCATCCAAGCGCAATAAATCCATCATAAAGCCCGCTTTCATGCGCAATTTTGATCGCGAGCGGTATTTCAAGCGCGCCGGGTACGCATACGCGCTCATATGTCGCATTGGCTTCCCCTAAGGCGGCAACAGCGCCCTCAATCAGAAAATCAGTGATCTCTTTATAATAGGGGGATTCAACAATAAGAATATGGCTGGGCATGGCGTCTTTGTTATGATTGTCAGGAAATCGGCTTATGGCCATGTATATGCAGATTATACCCCTCAAGGCCAGCAATATTTTTAGGGTGGTTGGTCAAAAGCGTCATGTTACGTATGTCAAGATCGCGCAAAATCTGTGCGCCAATGCCGTAATCGCGCAAAATTGGTGATTTTGCGCTATCGCTTGCCTTATCAATGGAAAGTTTCTGCGAGAGTGTATGCGGGTTTGGCTCACGAAGGATCACAATAGCCCCGCGCCCTTCTTTTTCTATGAGTTCCATGGCGCGGTGCAAATCCGAGCCACTGCCTGCGCCCAAAACATCAGCCATAAAATCAACGGCGTGCATCCGCACCAGCACGGGATCATCAGGGGAAGATGCTACGTCACCCTTAATAAGGGCAATATGCTCGGCATAATGGAGCGTATTAGCATAAAGGCGCATCTCGAAATCACCGCCATATTCACTGGTGAATTTGCCGGAATGGATACACTTTACCAAGGTTTCGGTTTGACGGCGGTAAGCAATAAGGTCTGCAATTGTGCCGATTTTAAGCGCATGGCGCTGCGCAAAGCCTGCCAAATCAGGCAGGCGGGCCATTGTGCCGTCATCATTCATAATCTCGCATATTACGCCAGCGCCGGAAAAGCCCGCCATTTTGGCGAGGTCAACGGCAGCTTCGGTATGCCCTGCCCGCACCAGAACGCCGCCTTCGCGCGCTCTTAAAGGGAATACATGACCAGGTGTTGCGATGTCATTTTGATGCGTTTTCGGGTCAATGGCCGTAAGGATCGTGTGAGCGCGGTCTGCTGCTGATATTCCGGTTGTCACGCCTTCTTTGGCCTCAATCGAAACCGTAAAGGCTGTGCGGTGGCGTGAATTATCGCCGCGCCCCATAAGCTCTAGGCCGAGACGCTCCACCATAGAGGCTTCCAGTGGTAAGCAAATGAGCCCGCGGCCCTCTTTCGCCATGAAATTAATGTTCTCGGCGCTGGCGCACTCCGCGGCGATAATAAGGTCGCCCTCATTCTCGCGGTCTTCATCATCAACGATGATAACGGGCTTGCCCGCTTTGATATCAGCCACAATCTCGTCAATAGACGAAAGCAGCGCTTGATCTTCCTCTATGAGGCGCGAATCGCGGATATCTTGTTTCGAAACTGTCTTCATGGCTGCTTTCCTAGCATACGCGCGACATAACGCGCAAGCATATCGATCTCCAGATGTAA
>JBBKXC010000055.1:0-5261 GCA_037969275.1 Bdellovibrionales bacterium
CTTAATTTTGCAGCCCATATGGTGTGGCGCAACGCCATGGCGAGCGACAACATTAAGCAGCGCCAAGGTATGCGCCGTGGGAGTGTTCGCGTTGCTTCCGTACAGTTTCAGGTTCGTAAGGTCAGCTCGTTTGAGGACTTTATCAAGCAAGTCGAGTATTTCGTTGATATTGCCTCTGATTACCGCGCGGATTTCGTTGTTTTCCCCGAGCTTTTCACACTGGCGCTGCTTTCAGCTGAGAAAAAACGTTTAACACCCGAAGAATCTGTGCGCGCGATTACGCAATACACAGATCAGTTTGTTGAAGCCATGAACCGCATGGCGATCTCTTACAATATTAATATTATCGGCGGTTCTCACCCGACTATTGTTGGTGAGGAGCTTAAGAATATTTGTTACATCTTCCTTAGAGGCGGCGAAGTGCATAAGCAGGAGAAAATCCAGCCTACGCCCAATGAGCGCTATTGGTGGAATATTTCAGGCAGTAATGACCTTACAGTAATCCAGACAGATTGCGGCCCGATTGGCGTTCTGATTTGCTACGACAGCGAATTCCCCGAGCTTGGTAGGCATTTGGCCGATCAAGGCGCGCTTTTGCTCTTTGTTCCTTATTGTACGGATGAGCGTCAGGGGCATTTGCGCGTAACCCGCTGCGCGCAAGCCAGAGCCATCGAAAATCAATTCTATGTGATTACTTCAGGAATTGTCGGTAATATACCGGATGTTGAAAATATGGACATTCATTATGCCGCGAGCGGAATTTATACGCCGTGTGATTTCCCATTCGCACGGGATGGCATAGCCGCCGAAGCTCCGATCAATACGGAGACTATAATATTTGCCGATGTAAATATTGATGATCTTCTTATAGCGAGAAATTCAGGCACAGTCCGGAATTTCAGTGATCGCCGTGCGGATCTTTATGAAGTGAAATGGCTTAAATAAGTCGCGAGCCTTTCTTTCCACTCACATTATGAGTAATGGTTTTTTTATTCAAAAAATCGTTTGCGCCTCTGTAAAATTTGGTCTACGGTTCATGATAAATAAAAATAATAATAAAAAAACAGGGAGATAGCGTGATGAAAATCGACACGCCTAAGCATGTGGATGTGCATCCAAGTGCAAAACTCACAAGTGAGCAAAAGCAAGAGATTCTTGAAGATGTAGAAAAAGCTTCTGCGTATTTGAAAGAAGTCGTCAATGAAATGCGCAATATTGTGTGGGGACAGGATGATATCCTCATTTCCACATTAACCGGCATTGTTGGCGGCGGTCACATTCTCCTTGAAGGTAAACCCGGATTGGCGAAAACAAGATTGCTGCAAAATATTGCGCCGATTCTTAGCATTGATTTTGCGCGTACCCAGTTTACAGCGGACATGATGCCAGCCGATATTCTTGGCTCGGAGATTTTGCAGACTGTTGTTTCGGAAGACGGACAATCGACTAAGCAGAAATTGGTCTTCGAAATGGGTCCAATTGACAGCCAGCTTTACATGGCCGA
The DNA here is from genome assembly GCA_037969275.1 of Bdellovibrionales bacterium. Lineage (GTDB taxonomy): Bacteria > Pseudomonadota > Alphaproteobacteria > Micavibrionales > Micavibrionaceae > UBA2638. The sequence continues at coordinate 1,505 of JBBKXC010000055.1, forward strand.
TGAGATTAACCGCGCGAGCCCACGTACGCAATCAGGGCTTCTACAAGCGATGCAGGAATACGAAATCAGTATTGCTGGAAAAACATATAAATTGCCGCGCCCTTTCCACGTTGTGGCCACGCAAAACCCGCTTGAGCAAGAGGGCACGAACCCTCTTCCAGAGGCGCAGTTAGACCGTTTTCTTCTAAAAATAGATATCGGTTATCCCGATTCTGAATCAGAGAAGAAAATTATCGAGCAAACGACCTCTTCAAAATATTCCAAGTATAAAGCTTTGAAAGACTTACGTGCGGATGGTAGCGACTTATCCAAGCGCGAAGTCGGCGGAAATGACGTAAAAGTTAAGAGTGTTCTTCCGAAAGATTATCTGGTTGAAGTGCAAGAGCTTGCGCGCATTTTACCGCTTAGCGAAAAATTTGTTAATGCCGTTAATAATATTGTGCGTCACCTTCGCCCCGACGATGAAGGTGCTCCTAAAATTGTGCGCGAGAATGTTTATTTCGGCCCTGGCCCTAGAGCGGGACAGGCGTTTGCACAAGCCGCGCGCGCACGCGCTCTGATTGATGGCAGACTTTCTCCAGATGCGTCTGATATTGAAGCCTTGGCCGATCAGATTCTTTCGCACCGTATGAGATTGCATTACAAATCGAAAATGGGCGATATGACCGAGCAAAAGCTCGTCATGGATGTCGTTAAACAGGAGTTGGCTCACTATTAAGCTGAGCCATTCAAAAGCAATGCTTGCCATCACCGTGGCGAGCATTTTTTTTATCCAAAAATAGTGATATTAAGTTTTGCGGAGTTAAGAATTAATTCTGCGGTTCTGGCGTAAGGCCTTGTCTGCGGAGTTCCTGATCGCGCTGATATTGACGCTTTTGCTCAAGAATGTCGGCGTGAATTGGGTCGTTTTTGTAATTTTCTGTAAGCGCATAATAGAGCATATTCAATCCAGCGCGCATCGCGCCTTCTGAATTTTCAGGCGTCGACCAAGCCCCGGCCCAATTATTGGCGCTGATAACAACAGATGTCGTGCTTTGCTCGCCCAATGTGAGGTTGTCTGACTCGACAAGCGTTCCGCGGTTGTTTACGCCAGGCAAGTTGGAGACGAGATAGAAAGACTGCGTTAAGGCGTGCCCTTCTTTAAGAAACTCCGTTGTGTTGATCTGAAGGTCATCTAGGAGCGTATGAAGCACATTAGACGTGTTCAGTTGGCCCTCAAGGAGGTCGATGACCAAAAACCCGCCATTGTTAACATAGTTTTGTAGTTTTAAGCGGGCAGTATCTGATAGCCGCGGCGTTCTTTGTTCAATCTGTAGCAAGATCATCGGAAAGTAAGAAATATCATCTGTTTCCAGATCGAGGCCGACTATGCCAGCGGGCTCAACGGAGCTTCTGCGGTGGCTTTCCAGTGCCAATTGGCCAAGGCCTCTTTCGGCGAGGCGGTTATAATTGGCTGAGGGGGTTTTAATATAGGCAAGATAAATATCCCGCGCATAAACGCCCGCATCATCACGCATTGTCGGGTGAATTTGTAACAGCTCTTGTTGCTGTGCAACGGGTTTGGGTTGCGTTATGGGCTCGTTGTCGCCGGGATTAGCGCTGATATCATTAATACCAGCTGCCATGCTGAAAAGCGCAACGGTTCCGCCTAATATAAGCTGATTGATTTTCATTTTTTTATCCCTGTTCTTTTTTCCTGTTTAGCACAGGCGGCATCGATATGGCAATAAACATTAGGCTAGACTCTAAAAAATCATAAAAATATTGACTAGAGCGCATAAAATCTTTAGCCATAAGGGTGAACAGGGAAATAAAAAATTATGCTTAAAAATAGAGCATTGAGAACGGAGTTGGCTAGCGCCGCTCTGGCCATAGGTATACTAGGGGCCACGCCTTCTTTTGCGCAAAATTCAAATGACTTGCCGCCAAGCAACGCGACAGAGCACGTGCTTGTCGAGCCGGGCGCCGATAAAAGCAACTTCAGTATTGATCCTTATAACCCGATTGTGCCGGAAGGCGTTCTTTGGGGGCTTTGTGCATTGATTGTCGCTGGCGGGGGCTATCAAATGATGCGCCGCCGTGAAGGGGGCTTAAGCCGAACGCTAGCGATGGCCGCGGGAGCTATGGTTCTTGTTAATCCTCAAACTGTGACCGATGAGGTGCGCACGCATCCAACAGAGTTTCTAATCCTCGTTGATAAAAGCGAATCGCAAGCGCAAGATGGCCGCGATATATTAACGAGCAGTGCCTATGAACAGCTGGAAGAACGACTCGCATCTTATGGGCAGGTCAATATCCGCACAGTAGAATTTGGCAATGATTTTGGCGGCACTTCACTGGCGCAAACATTGGAAACATCCTTACAGAAAATTCCATCTTCTCGTCTTGGCGGCGTATTTGTTTTGACCGATGGTGTTATCGAAGATATCGACACGGCTCTTGAAATTAAAAATATTAACGCGCCATTGCATATGCTTGTCTCGGGCGCGGAGGATGAAAAAGATTTATTCATCCGCATTGAGGATGCGCCGCATTTCGCCAAAACAGATGGCAATAACGCGATATCATTCTTTGTGGGCGGGAATTTCGACGAGAGCGCTGCTCCGGTTTCAGTTACAGTGACGATGAGTTTGAATGGTGCGGTATTGAATTCGACATCACTTCCATTGAACGCGCTCTCATCTCTTGCCCTTCCCAATTTAGTAACTGGAGATAATACGCTCGAGCTTTCAGTTACGGAAGTTTATGATGCGCAAAGTGGCGCCCCGATCAATATTGAAGAAGTGACGCTGGAAAATAACCGGATCAGCACCACAATTGAAGGTATTGGTGAGCCGCTCGATGTGCTTCTTTTATCTGGCGCGCCCTATCAGGGGACGGCGGCATGGCGCGACTTTTTGGGGCGTGATCCTGATTTGGCGTTGACGCATTTTGTTAGCCTGCGCCCAGCCTACAAAGAAGACGCAACGCCGCTTCGTGATCTGGCGACCACTGCGATGCCCGTGCATGAAATCTTCAATGATAAGCTTCAAAACTATGACGTCATTATTTTTGACAAGCGTGCCTATAATGGTGAAATCCCGCTTGTCTATATGCAGAAAATTGCGCAGGCCGTTGAAGCGGGCGCGAGCCTTTTAATTGTTGGCGGCGAAGAATTCAACGCAGGAAATTCATTGGCCAATACCGGACTTGGCGCTATTTTACCGTTATTACCAGATGGCGCCCAGGCAATCGAACGTGAGTTTGTGCCGCAGATCACAGATGGCGGTGTGCGTCATCCTTTGGGGCGTATATTGCAACAGGCCGCTCCTGCGGATGGGCAATGGGGCGCATGGTATAGTGCTGCCACCACAAAAATAAATGGAAATGCGACCGTCATTATGGATGATGGTCAAGGGCATCCGCTGCTCGCGCTTTCAAAATATGGCGAAGGCCGCGTTGCGGTCTTGGCGTCCGACCAAAACTGGCTGTGGATGAGGGGTGCTGGCGCTGGCGGCCCCGGAACATCACTGTACCAGAATTTGACCGGCTGGCTGGCTGGCGAAGAAATCTATGACGAGGAGAATATTACGCTTCGTCATGAAAACGGAAATATTGTTGTTGATTTGCAGACAATGGGCGAGGATTCTGAAACGATAAAGATTGTGACGCCTAGAGGTGCAATTATAGACGTAACGCCGGAGGAAATTTCTCCTGGCCTACGCCGCGCATTTATACCTGTTGCTGAGGCTGGTGTTTATAAGGCTGAGCGTCAAGG
>JBBKXC010000056.1:0-4851 GCA_037969275.1 Bdellovibrionales bacterium
AACAAAGATTTTGCCAAAGATTCTGTCTGCTCTTTAGAAAGCTGAATGAAGAAAATATCTTTTTCCTGCACGACCTTGATCTCATTGTAAGGCACAGAATAAGTGCGCGGCTTATCGGCTGGCGTTAAAGACTGATCAAGCGTAAAGACAAAGTTTTTATCGCCATTACTCTCACGAGTCATGGCCTTAATGTCGCCCGCGGGTTTACCTTCAAAGTCCAATATTTTGCCATCGAACATTTCTTCTTGTCTTAATTCTTGCGCCGACATATCAAGCGCTGCCGCTGGCAATATATTATTGTCGCCTCTGCGCTCTACTGTGCCCTTTTTAGTATTAAAACCGCCAAAAATTCCTTCTACAATGTTTTGAATGACGCCGTCGTCCTTACCGTTTTGCTCATTTTCATTACCCTGCGTCATTTTTGTCGTCGCGAAATCAGGCACACCTGATTCATCAATCGAAACCATAGCAGCCGTTTCTACTGGGGGCGCTTCACGCACATCATCATCAGAAAGTGAAAAGAACCATCCCGCAAAGCCGCCCATCAATAAAAGCGCCAGACCAAGGCCAAAGAAAAAAGAAACGGTTCTTTGCGCAAAGGGCTGCCCTGTATCGTGGTTAACGATAGAGGATGTATCGGGGTCAAACGGGTCATTGCTCATATGTTTTTTGGCTTTCTATCTAATATAAACGCGTCTAAACACTGGCGATATTGTTATCGGGCGGCGTTTGAATTGTTTCTGGCTTACTCACATCAAGAGGAACCAGCGGGCGTGTATCAGGATGCGTTTCATCATTAAGAACCGCAGCTGGGATATTCATGCTCAGCGGGCTTAAAATATCCTGCTTCACAAGCTTCGAACGTAAATCCGAATTATCCATCGCGCTCATAGTGTCGTTAAAATAAAATGCGCAAGCAAAAAATGCGACCAGCGCTGTTACAAGTGTTAATCTGATAAACATGAGATAACCTCCCTCTAATATTTTTTCTCACGGAATAAAAAAATCCGTTCGTTTTACCAACGAACGGATCTTCATGTAGTTCCGATATTAAGTTATAAGAGACTAAGCAGCGTGCTTTTTCTCGAACTCTTTAACTTGCTTTTCAGCTTCTTCACGGGCAATGCCGTAATTTTCCTGAATTTGGCCGACCAGCTTATCGCGGTTTCCGGCAATCTGGTCCATTTGGTCATCTGTCAATTTGCCCCAGCTGGTTTTTACATCGCCAACAAGCTGTTTCCATTTACCTTGAAAAATATCCTTATTCATCTTTTTTCTCCTTAAGTTTATTTATGTTCACTGATTAAAAGGAAGAGAGTCTGCCAGGCTTCCGTTACGAAACCGACAAACTCTCAACCCTATTTCTTAGAAACGAGCTTTATAGGCTTCGAATTGTGCAGCTTGACTTGCACCCAATTTGAAGTCATAAGCGGTTTCGTCCTTGGCATCTTTCACCAATTTAGCATCTGAGAATGGCAGAGCTGCTTTTTCGCCGCCCATACCCAAAATCTCGTTGAAACCAACAATCAGGTTTTCGGCTTTACCGTTCACCAATGTGATGTTGTCAATCTCAGCTACCACTTCATTTTTCTCGCCAATCAACTGGCTGTCCAAAAGTGCGGCTACGCTATAACCATTGGCTGGCATGACGCGAATATCATCGCTTTTGTCTTTCATGTCATAGGAAAACGCTGCGGCCTGATCAATTACTTTTTCAGTCAAAGGTGCGATCACATCGCCATCATCTGTCTGTGTTGTAATGATGGAATAATCAAAGGCAACTTTTTTACCAAGACCAAAAATCTCGCCATCAGCAACAACAACCATAGAAGCGTTACCGCTTTGGTCGAGGATAATGTCTGAGATTTTAGCGATAGACTCGCCTTCACCATTGTAAACATTCGCACCAATCATGCCTGTGGCAGTCTGGCGTGTATTGATTTCAACAGTAGACATCTCAGTTGTTTCATCATTGTCGATAAAAACAGCCTTCATATCTTCATAAGCGTTTTCTGTTGCGTCGGATAAATCTTCTGCAGCGTCAGAAACAGCAGCCTTAGTATTTTCATAGCCTTTTTCTAATGTGCGGTCATCACCGGCCACATTTTTCTGGGCTTCGATACGAGCTTCAGTTTTTGCTTCTGCTTTAGCATCCATAGCATATGCAGGTACAGCAACCATAATGGCCATAGCTGATACTGCGCTTAATAGTAATGTTTTCATTGTAAATACTCCTTAATTATTTTGTTTTACGGGGACTCAAACGGCTGGGCTTTAGAATTGTTCCTTTTTAAATTTACAAAATTTTACAAAAAAAGAACCGACCTTAATTTAATAAGGTCGGCTTTGAGGTTTGCGAGAGCTCTGGGTTGGGGGGAAGGGATAAAAGCCCTCGCAAATAAACTACTAAATACTTGAATTAGTGTGTGCGGATATCAATGCGGTCGATATGACCGATTTTAGTTTCCGCCTGCATTTTCAAATCCTCAAGATCAGAAAGAAGCTCAAGCAGGTAAGAATCAAAGTTTTCATACCCATGGCCGGAATATGATCCGCTGCGCACAGTCTCTATGACCAACACATCTTGGTGTTTGGAATACTCGCCGCCTGTATATTCTTTCTTGTGAAAGATTTGACCGATGAGCGGGTGTGTAATGCCGGTTACTATTTCTGGTACAATGTTCATGTTCATATTCATTTTTAAAACTCCTTGAAAGTTTGTTACTCCTTCAGCTTACGTTCGGGATGTATCCAAAAAATGACACTTGTGTTTCCGTTTTGAAAAACTTTGTAACAGTTTTGTAACGTAAAAACTTTTTGGAACTACACACTTATAGTAAGAGTTGGCTGGGGGCATGACGCAATAAACCAATACATATATAAGGAGTAAAAATCATGTCAGACCAAAACACAGAAATCGGTAAGTTGATTAACATTAACCAGGATGCTTGCGACTTTTATAAATCCGCACAGGAGAAAGCCGAGAGCACATCCTTTAAACGCACATTCCGCGAACTTGAGAGCCTGCATCGCAGCGTTATCCTCAACCTTCAAGAATGTATCCGCGCCAATGGCGGTAACCCTGAAGCCAAAGATACATTTGTCGGTCAGGCCACACAATTCTGGGGCGAACTTATGGCCAACATTAGTAACGATGTTGACGAGACGCTCGTTAAGCATCTTGAAGAAGCGGAAGATCGCTGCTTACACTCTATTGAAAGCGCCATTAAAGAAGATGACATTTCACCTGCAACCAAAGTCGTTCTTCGAAATGAATATTCTGCCCTGCAGAAATGCCACGACTATATGAAAGCGCTTAAAGACGCTTTGATGGCGGCTTAATAGTTTTAAATACTTTTTAAAAGGCTGTCCCTATAACAGGGGCAGCCTTTTTTATTTACTTGCTACGGAACAAAACTAGTTTACCGTATGTTGGTTGAATGATTAATATTTTTACCTTTAAAGGAGACTACCTATGAAAACTCAACTTTTAACATTATCCGTAGCAGCATTAGCCTTGGGCGCATTTATTGGCACCCCGGCAATGGCCGAAACGGTTGTAACAAAAACTTATATCCAAACAAAAGAAAATGCCGATGTGAATACAATTAATTTCACAGCGTTTGATATTAACAATGATGGCTCTTATTCCATGGCGGAAGTTGGCGAGAAATTGTTCTACATCTTTGATACTGATGGCAACGAGGTCATTGATAACATCGAATGGAGCAATGTGAACTTCTATACGATCACACCGATGGAAGTAGAATCATTCAAATTTGTTGATTTGAACAATGATGGACGCACAGACATCGCGACACATGACTACAACACATTTTACAAAACATCTGGTCTCGCTAAATTTGATAAAGATGATGACGGCCTTTCAGCCGCTGAATTCATTGATACAGGCTATGAGAAGCTTGATACAGACGAAGACAAAATGATTACCTTGAAAGAATGGCAGCGCGTATACCTTGATTCACGCCCAGCGCATTACCGTCAAGACACATACCAAAACTAAGAGCTATTTTAACAAGACCTAAAGCTTGTTAAACACGAAACCGCTTCCCTATCTTGATAAGGAAGCGGTTTTTCTTATGGAGCACGTCTTAAACGCGAGTAAGGAAATAATGCCAGGCCCGACTTATTTACACATAAAATATAAGCCTTCTTGCGTTTGTAATAGAGGTTGTAAAAAAACGGGGCCTTCTATGCTAAATATTGGTTATAGACCGCGCTATCCTTGGACAAAAAATATATATTGGGTAGAATAATTTAGGGTCTCATTTTGACAAAAATTTACCCCCTCAAAAAATGAGGGGGCTTATATTAAGCTGGAAGACAACTTAGGCTTATTGGCATCTTCACATTTTTACGCGCCCTTTAAACTGCAACGTTATTACTGGGCACATTATTAATCGCAAATACTTTTGCATCTTCCAGAGAATTCACAGAACCGCGCGCGACGATAGACCCATGATAGGATACAATCCATTTCCAGCTTTCGCGCTTTTGCTCACAGTTCCAATTGTTTTTTTCATGCTCGATTATTAATTCATACGCATCAATATCAGTACACATTTTTTGAACAGTCCATTGAACATCATCAGTTTTCATTTTAGCGTCCCCCTTTGGATATCTTATATATTACAAACGCTTAAATGATTTAAGAGTTCCAGAAAAAACCCCGCTTCACAGCAGGGTTTTTCAACTTGTCACTTAATTGCCTAAACGTTCTGAAGCATTATCTATGACATTGCTTACGCTATTGGCTATTTTTTCTTCAGGTGTTTCCTCGGAGACCTGAATGACCATTATTATAAATATTCCGAGTAATAATACTATAAC
>JBBKXC010000057.1:0-5430 GCA_037969275.1 Bdellovibrionales bacterium
GCAGGCGGCAATAGATAGCCCGTCACATAGCGTACATCGCTCGCGCTTGTATCAATATATTTGGCGGCGGCGGCCTTTACATCGTCCGCACTTACCATGCCAATATCGCGCGGCCAGTATTCAACGTCATCCAATGTCGATCCGGTGATTAAGGAATACCCCAAAACCATTGCAGGGCCCGTGAGGCTGTCTCTGGCATAAATGGCTTCGGCTTGCATGCGCGTGATGGAATCGGAAAGCTCGGCATTGCTGATGCCCTCTAAAACAAGCTTGGCAATTTCTTCATCCATGGCGGCTTCGATCTGTTCCATCGTAACGCCGGGGGCGGGGCTTGCATAAACGCTCAAACTCGCATCATCCCAGCTAGAAGAGCTGTAATTCAGCCCTGCGCCTGTGGCCAGTTTCTGGTCAATCACAAGCGATTTATAAAGGCGCGATGTCGAGCCGCTGCCGAAAATATCTTCCAGAACCTGCAAGGCCAGCGCCTCATTTTTATTCTGGCGGAAGCTTGGAACGCGGTAGATGCGCTGGTATACAGGCTGGCGGATTGTCGGGTGCGTATAGCTCAGAACATTCTTACCAACAAGCGGCGGGGAGACAGAGCGCGCGCGCTCTGGCACATCAACCTTTTGAAGGGGGCCGTATATTTTCTTGGCCAGATTATAAACTTCATCGGCCTTCACATCGCCGGAGATAACAAGGATGGCGTTATTGGGTGCATACCAGTGATCGTAGAAAGTCTTGGCATCATCCCAGCTCAGGGTTTCCATCTCATGCGCCCAGCCGATAACGGGAATGCCGTAAGGGTGGTTCACGAAAAGCGCGGCGTTTACGGTTTCGCCGAACTGCGCCTGCGGGTCGTTATCTGTGCGCTGGCTGCGCTCTTCGAGGATTACCTGACGCTCGGAAATAACTTCTTTTTCGGGCGGATTCATGCTGCGCATCCGTCCGGCTTCCATCGTCATGATTTTTTCGAGATGTTCGGCGGCAATGCTTTGGAAATAGGCGGTGTAATCTTGCGACGTAAAGGCGTTGTCTTGGCCGCCCAAATTGCGGATGATCTTGGAAAACTCACCTGGCTCTAAGCCTTTCGAGCCCTTGAACATCAGGTGTTCCATGAAATGCGCTATGCCGGATTTGGCGCGCGGCTCATCGGCGGCGCCAACGCGGTACCAAACCATCTGGGTCACAACGGGAACGCGGTTATTTTCAACAACAATAACTTGCATACCATTATCAAGCGTAAAGGATTTTGCGTCAAAAACCTTATCGGTTACTTTCGGCGCGGCAGCAGGCGTTGCCTTGGAAGGTTCAGCCACGGTCGCCGATTCTTTAGTTTCTCCCGCTTCCTTTTTCTCAATAGAGTCTGGGGTGTCAGGGTTTTCAGCGGCCGTTTCAGGCGGCTTTACTGCCCCAGCCTGCGGCTCTTCCGCTGCGGTCTGTTCTTTTTCCTGCACGGGGATTTGAATGGTGAAGGCTTTGGCTGGAATAGCAAATGCCATAACGGCAAGCGCCGCTACGGTGCATGAAAGATAAGTGTAAGAGCGCACTGTACTGAAATCCTATTGTTCGATTGTCGGCGTTTTGCCAGCCGTTACCGGCTTGCCTTCGGCGGCATTTTTTTGTAAACGCTGGGTTTCTTCCTTGGCGTTTACTATGCTGGCTGCGGGAGCATCTCCGCCCCAGCCGACCAATTTATTGGCCACAGACTTTTCATTTTCGGCAAGCTCAGCGCTTTCCTGATCGACAATCGCGCGGATATTCGGGTTGGGGTTCGTGCTTCCCGCTTGTTGCAGAAGTAGCGCTTCTTCAGGGCTTGCGCCCCCTGTATTGGGCGTAGATTCGCCAAGCACTGCGGTTTTGGCTGCTTGTGACATCGCTTGTTCTTGCGGTCTTGGCGCGCCTGGACTTGGCGGCGTGAGAGAATAATCAGGCGGCATAGCCAGCGGTGCATGTTTAACGACCATAAACTCATCGGGTGATGTTTTGTTAAGCCCAAGCTGCTCTTTGGCGTTGGAACACGCACCAAGGCCAAAGGTGAGCGCCGTAAGAGCGCCGAATTTTATAGATGTTGTTAGTATGTTTTTACGCATCTGGTTTATGACCCTTTTGATCTTTAGAACTGTGTTTTTCAAAAAAAAGCGAGTGCAGTATAACAAATACTATGCCGCCGACAATACAGCTATCAGCAAGATTAAAGGCGGGCCAGTGATGGCCGGCCACATGAATATCAATGAAATCAATAACAGCGCCAAAGCGCATGCGGTCAATAACATTGCCAAAAGCGCCGCCAATGGCCATGGCCAGCGCGAGACCAACATATTTGCTGTGTGCGCCCAGCATCCAGATAAGCAGGAAAAACGTAATGATCACGGCCACGCCGACGAGAATAAGGGAGCTTTCCGTGCTTTGGTTATTGAACATCCCAAAGCTCACGCCGTAATTCCAGACCATAACAATGTTATAAAAAGGCAGGATTTCGAAGGTTTGGTAGGGCACTTTTTCAGGTGCGCTCATGATCCATGAAAAGAAGTCAACGGCTGTGCCGTCCTCGCTATTTCTCATAACGAGCTCCATCACGATCCATTTTGAAAGCTGGTCGAACGCGATAACGGCGGCGATCAGCGCCACATAGAGCGCGCGCACCGCGCCGCCCGGCTTTTTAGTCATTTCTGTTGTTTTAATATCACTCACGGGGATATCCGACTCACTTTTGATTAAGGTTGATTGAGAATAATGCCTTGGCACGCGAATCTCAAGCGATTGCTTTTCCTTGCTTTCAAAAGCGCTTTGGTGTTGAGTAATGGCCATGAAACTTGAAAATTCCAGCCCCTCATTACCGGATGATTTGAAAAATTGCGTTTTGGCAATTGGCAATTTTGATGGCGTGCATCGCGGGCATCAGACGTTGCTGGCTGCAGCGCGCAATTTTGCGTTGGAAAAAAGCTTGCCCTTAATTGTACTGACATTCGAGCCGCATCCGCGCAAGCTCTTCCGCCCCGATGACCCGCCGTTTCGCATTACGCCCTATGATTTGAAGATCGACAGGCTTACTCTGGAAAATCCAGATCATGTCAGCGCCTTGAATTTCGATTGGGATTTCGCCAGCCAGAGCGCCGAAGACTTCGTCAAGAACGTTCTGATAGCGGGTTTTAATCCACATCATATTTTTGTGGGCTATGATTTCCGTTTCGGTCAGCTTCGCAAGGGATCGCCTGATACTTTACGCGAATTCGGGATTGAAACGACTGTACTTGATAAGGTGTGTGATGATGGCGATAGCGCCTTTTCCTCCAGCCGCGTGCGTCAAGAGTTGCGCCATGGCAATATAGCCGAGGCCAACGAGATATTGGGCTGGAATTGGGAAATACGCGGCGAAGTCGTCAAGGGCGATCAACGCGGCCGTGAGCTTGGCTTTCCGACCGCCAATATGAGCCTAGGTGATTGCGTGCATCCGGCTTATGGCGTTTATGCGGCGCTGGCGCAAATCGAAGGCGAAGACACATGGCGTCCCGCCGCCGCCAATATAGGCATCCGTCCGATGTTCGAAGTTAAAATTGCGCAGGCCGAGACTTATATCTTTGATTTTGCCCGTGAGATTTACGGCAAAACGCTCAGGCTACGCCCCGTGCAAAAACTCCGCGGCGAAGCGAAGTTTAATTCTCTGGAAGCCTTGATCGAACAAATGAATAAGGACTGCGACCAAGCGCGGGAGATTTTGAACTAAACTATGCCTGAACTCCTGCTCCTCCTCATCTCAAACATACTCCCGCTTTATGTCCTAATAGGGCTCGGCTATATTGCCGGGCGCTGGCTGGACGTGAATTTGCATTCCATGGCGATTGTCGCGATCTATATTTTGGCGCCTATCGTGAATTTCGGGGCGCTCGCACAAATGGAGTTTACGCCGCAATATATTTTGCTCCCGATCATTATTTATTTTTGCTCTGTCACAATCGGCATTGTTTCTTACACCACAGCGCAGAAAATCTGGAAGAATAACCGCGCTAATCTGGTGGGGATGAGCAGCGTTGTCGGCAATACGATGTATTTCGGCCTTCCTGTCGTGATGGCTTTGCTCGGCCCCGAATGGGCGGGAGTTTATGCGCTGATTAATCTGGGGATTTTTCTCAACGAGATTAGTTTGGGCTATTATTTCGGCGCGCGCGATCAGGCCAGCGTCAAGGGCGCTATCCTCAAGGTTCTCAAATTACCAGTCATTTACGGTATTGCGCTTGGCCTTTTATATAATATGAGCGGCCTAGATCTGCCTGACTCCTTTATGCGTTATTGGAACTATGCCATCGGCGCATGGGTGTTTATCGGCATGATGATTATTGGTGTGGCGCTCTCCAAGCTGCCCTCGCTTGATCCCGATTGGGGCTTGATTGCCAATTTATTTGTGCCGAAATTCATTGTCTGGCCTATTGTCGGCTTTACGATCATCTTGGGCGATATGGGCTATTTCCAGCTTTTCTCGAGCGAGGTTTATTACTTGCTCGCCATCATCACCTCCGTGCCTTTGGCGGGTAATCTCGTGGCCTATGCTGCGACGCTTAATCTTCACCCCGAAAAGACCGCCGCTGCCGTATTGCTGAGCACAATTCTTGGAATTTTAAGTGTTCCTGGCGCTGTTCTGCTCTTAGAGTTGATTTTACGCTAAAAACCCAATAAAACTGTGCCTCTATTACTTAAGGATATAAGAATGAGCGAGAACGACAATAAAGACAAATACCGCGACACGGTATTTCTTCCCAAAACAGACTTTCCAATGCGCGGCGGCCTGCCGCAAAAAGAGCCGGAAATTCTGGCGCGCTGGAACGAGATCGGTCTTGAGTCCAAAATCCGCGCCAATTCCAAGGGCAAGAAAAAATGGGTGCTGCATGATGGCCCTCCCTATGCGAATGGCAATATCCATATGGGTCACGCCGTTAATAAAATCCTGAAAGACGTTGTCGTGCGCTCTTGGCAAATGAAAGGTTATGACGCGCCTTACGTGCCGGGCTGGGATTGTCACGGCCTGCCGATTGAATGGAAGATCGAGGAGAAATACCGCGAAAAAGGTCTGGATAAGGACGAGGTCGATATTCTGAAATTCCGCAAGGAATGCCGCGAATTCGCCCAAGGCTGGGTGGATGTGCAATCCGCGCAGTTCCAGCGCCTCGGCGTTGGCGGCAACTGGGAAACGCCTTATTTAACCATGAATTTGGACTCAGAGGGTAAGATCGCCCGCGAAATTCATAAATTCGCCAAAAACGGCATGCTCTACCGCGGCGCCAAGCCCGTCATGTGGTCAGTGGTCGAAAAAACGGCGCTGGCCGAAGCCGAAGTGGAATATAAAGAACATAAATCCGTGACGATTTGGGTGCGTTTCCCTGTTGTGAAAACGGATGTTAAGGCGCTTGAGGGCGCGGATATCGTTATCTGGAC
>JBBKXC010000058.1:0-2815 GCA_037969275.1 Bdellovibrionales bacterium
TCGCCCCCGACATATACCCAGCCCGATAGCGCCGCATAAAAAAGCGCAATACCGCCAAGCCCCGCAAAAAAGCTGCGGGAAGTAAGGCTGTTCTTTATAACGCTACCGATGGCCATCAAAAGCCCGGCTTATTGTTCTGGTTTATCGTCATTAGCAGGGGCTGGGTCTTGTTGAGCCGGCTCCTCCTCAAGCATTTGCTGGTGGGCCGATACGCTGCCTTGATAGAGTGATAACCCGCTAATAAGGTCAACAGCCCGTAAAAGCTGATAATCAACGGCTTCGGGTTCTGCGCCCTCAGTATTGCCTTCAGGTATTACAACCTTGTCCTTAGGTACAGGTTTTTTCTTATCATTATCAAGCGCACCGCGCAGATCAGATTCGCTAAAGCGGCGCGTGGCCACCGTTTCTATCTTGGCCTGTTCGACCAGAATATCCGGCTCGATTCCTTTGGCCTGAATAGAACGGCCCGAAGGTGTGTAATAGCGCGCGGTAGTAAGGCGCATCGCACCATGTCCCGGAAGCGGTATAACAGTTTGAACAGAGCCCTTACCAAATGATTGCGTCCCGAGCAAAATAGCGCGCTTGTGATCTTGCAAAGCACCAGAAACAATTTCGGACGCCGAAGCGGAGCCGCCATTGATCAAAATAACGATAGGTAGGCCATCGGCGATATCGCCGCTATGGGCGTTGTCACGCTTAGTGTCACGCTCATTACGGCCACGGGTCGAAACAATTTCGCCCTTATCAAGAAACGCATCCGACACGGCTATAGCCTGATCGAGCAGACCGCCAGGATTGTTACGCAAATCAAGGACGTAACCAATCAACTTGTTACCAAGCTCTTTTTTAATGTGATCGACCGCTTCTTTCAGGCCGGTATCGGTGTTCTGGTTAAAGGTCGTGATACGGATATAGCCAACGCTGTCGTCTTTAACTTCATATTTTACAGATTGAATACGGATGACATCGCGCTCAAGTGTGATATCGACAGGGTCAACCTCGCTTTCACGGCGGATTACCAATTTAATCTCTGTGCCAACATCGCCGCGCATCTTTTCAACAGCGTCACTGAGCGTCATGCCCATGACGGCTTCATCATCAATCTGGACAATATAATCGCCAGCCTGAACGCCAGCGCGGTATGCCGGTGTATCATCAATAGGAGATACGACTTTTACAAGGCCGTTTTCCATGGTGACTTCAATGCCTAAGCCGCCGAATTCACCGCGCGTACGCACTTGCATATCTTCGAAGCTCTCTTCGTTCAGATAGGATGAGTGTGGGTCTAGGCTAACGAGCATGCCATTAATTGCGTTTTCAACCAGTGCCTTGTCTTCTGTTTCATCGACATATTGGGCGCGCACGCGCTCAAAGACGTCACCAAAAAGGTTGAGCTGCTTGTATGTGTCGCTGTGATCGCCGCGCCCTTTTTCTGGCTGCGTGCCAGCGGTTCTGCTTTCTTGGGCATAGGAAACGCCGCCAAGGCTAGTGCCAAGCAGCAAAACGCTTAGAGAAAGAGTGAGAATACGGGAAGATCGAATAGCCATGAAAACAAATTCCTTTTATTTTTTGTGCGAGGCCGCCTTGATGGCTAGCCGAGATCCGTAATTTTTCGTGCAGGGTTAACGGCGTCCCCCTTAAGTCTAAGCTCATAATATAATGTGGGTTTTTCATTATTGACAGTATTTTTTAATATTCCGAGCGGCTCTCCGGCAGAAACCTTCTGGCCGACCAGCGCGTCGAGTGTCTCCATCCCCGCAACAAGGCTGTGATAGCCACCATCATGTTCGATGATGACCATGTTGTCATAGTTTTTAAATGGCCCTGCAAAACGAATAATACCGGCCATAGGTGCAACGACCAAACCACCCGCGCGCCCTTCGATTCGGATGCCTTCGCTTTTTGCCCCAAATTTATCTAAATCATGAAAACGCACTTTAACTATGCCAGACACCGGAAGCCGCGCCGAGCCGGACGGCGGGATGATCTCAGGCTGCGGCGCAGATAACACGGCTTGTTTTACCACGTCACGCGTTTGCATACGTTTTTTGTTATTTTCAAGGTTTTCGACAAGGTCGCGGACATTGCGTGATTGCCGCGAAATTTTCTGCACTTCGATTTCTTTAATTTTGTAGTCTTTTTCGGTCTGTTTGAACATGGCCTCGCGCTTTTCAGCTAGGCTTGCCAGCTTGACTTGCTCGCCGGCAAGCGCCTTACCGCGCTCTTGTGCATCTTCGCGCTGGCTTTGCAGCTCAAACGTAATCTCTTCTTGGCGTTCCAAATCCCCTTTGAGTTTTTCGGCTTTAGCGTTGAGCATAGGAATGATATCTCCCAGCAGCATAGCGCTTTGCGCAGCTTTTAATGGCGTTTCCGGCCTTGCGATCATGGCTTGAGGCGGAACGCGGCGAATGCGTTCCAACGCCAAAATAAGGCGGGATATGGCCGCGCGCTCGCTTTCTAAACCGGCCTCGAGCGTTTCTTTTTCCGTTTCAAGATCAGCAATACGCGCATCGATTTTCTGCAACTCTTTTTCATTTTCCTGAATAGAGGTAGCCAACGTCACGAGCTTTCCTCTGGCGCTGTCAAGTTCCTCGCGCTGTGACGACATTTGCCCTTCAAGAGATTTCTGCTCGACCTTTTGTTCATCGAGCATAGTTTCATAAGCTTTCAGACTTTTGGTTTTACTGCGGGGTAGAGGAACGTCCTGCGCCAGCACGGGCGGGGCACCAACACAACACAGTAGGGATATGCCAAGCAGCAGATGTCTCATTCGCGGTGATACGGATGCCCGGCTATTATTTGCTGGGCGCGGTAT
>JBBKXC010000059.1:0-6663 GCA_037969275.1 Bdellovibrionales bacterium
GCCTGCGTTATTTCACCATCAACTGGCGAGGTCGCCAGCTCGAAAACATTCTGCCCTGCATGCTCTATTTTTAGCTCCAATGTCTGGTCAGTGTTCACAGGCACCGTAAAGTATTCGCCCTTTTCATTTTGGCTGCGAAGTGTCACATAAGCTGTTTTTGCCTTGATTGCGCCTGTATCTTCGATGCGGTATTTTACGCTGACGGTCTTGCCAACAATGCCGTAAGTGGGCGCTTCCAACATAACAAGCTGGCGATCAATTTCGTCCTTCTCGCCGCTCAGTAATAAATGCACGGGGCCATAATTTTTGAGCGTTTCTGGGTTGAGCGGAACGTCGTGGATTTGCCCATCGCTTATGATGATTGCGCCAGCGCGGCGCTTTTGCGGCACATCGGCGAGCGCCAGATCTAGCGCCTCGAAAAGCTGCGTTTCATTGGTAAGCAAATCTTTTTCCGGCGCGCGGATAATGCGCAATTCCAGATCGTCGCGGTTGCCAAGGCGGGTAACAAGGGAGAGCAGTGCAGCTTCACTGCGCTCCGCTCTTTTGCCATAGGATTGTGAGGGGCTTTGATCCAGAATAATCGCCGCAACATCTTTGACGGGCTGGCGGTTTTCTTCCAGAACAGAAGGATTACAAAGTGCAAGAATGAAAAGAACGGCGGTCAGGCCGCGCAACAGTGAACCGCGCTTTTTGCGGATGAGCGAGATCAGTACAAAAAGCAGCGCAAATCCACCGAGCACGCCAATCCACTCCCACGGCATATGCGGCGTGAAATGTACGCTTATGGCTGTATTAAAGGCATCCATTTTATTGACCCAGCCTTTCTAGGATATGCGGTACATGCACTTGATCGGCTTTGTAATTTCCGGTAAGTGCGTACATCATTACATTCACCCCAAAGCGCAGGCCATATTCTTGCTCGCGGCTAGAGCCGTAGATGCCGCTGCGTGATGAACCGCCAGCTGCGTCCGCCCAGCCGCCAGCCCAATCATGCGAGCCGATCAGCACCGATGAAACGCCGTCGCGGCCACTGGCGCTATCACCCTCAACCCAAAGCGTACCCCCGCTGTAGCGACCCGGAAAGCTATCGAGCAGATAAAAAGAGCGCGTGAGAACGTGGTCGCTTGGTACAGCTTGAAGCGGCGGAATATTGAGGTTGCCGACAAGGCGGCGCAGCGCCTCGGCGTTCGGTGTGCCACCAAGTTTTCCGGCTGTGAAGTTTTGGTCACGTGTATCAAACCAGATCGTGCCGCCATGATCGAGATAGTATTGGATATTATTGAGCGCTTCGGGTGAAAGCTGCTCCGCATTTGCCGAGATCGGCCAGTAAATCAGCGGGAAAAATGATATGGTTTCGCTATCGGGTTCAATGCCGACAACGCCTGCCGGCTCGGCTGAGGTGCGGCGCGTTAGAACATCGGCCAAAACCTCGAGACCCTTTTGTGAAATCTGGTCAATCGTGGCGTCACCGCTTTTTATATAAGCCAGATACAGATCATCGGCATATTGTAAATCAGGCTCATTAACAAAGCTATCTTGCGCCAGCGCTTGCGTTGAGAATAGCCCGCTGAGAAGTACAAGTGCCAGTGCCGTTTTTAAGGCGCGCATAAATCCGGGCATTTTGAAATTGGCACGGCTAGCGCCAAGGGCAAGGA
Source organism: Bdellovibrionales bacterium (assembly GCA_037969275.1). Lineage (GTDB taxonomy): Bacteria > Pseudomonadota > Alphaproteobacteria > Micavibrionales > Micavibrionaceae > UBA2638. Next base: position 1,656 of record JBBKXC010000059.1, read on the forward strand.
TCAGCATGATAAGCCAATCAACCAGCAGTAATACAAGTGCGGTAAATAATAGATGCGGGCGCATATCCAGCTCATAATCTTGCTCATAGTTTTGCGGCGATATACTAAAGGGCAGTGTGCTTACCGTTGTTATTTCTTTAATCTCATCACCAAGATTGAGCACCTTTTGCACGCCGCCGCGTCCGTAGATGCCGGGCGGATTTTCGGCGCTAATCTTTATGGTGTCGAGGTCTTTGGCCATGATAGGCTTGATTGAGCTATCGGCGGCTTTCAAACTGCCAAACCCGTCCAGCACATAGAGCGGTTCCAAGACGCTGCTCTCTGCAAAAATTTGTGAGGGGGATTTACCGGATAAATTAACAAGGCGTTTTAAAAGCTGCACATAAAGGCCGCTCAAGGATAAATTGGACCACTCGGGCGAGGCGGTTGTATGCACAAGAACAATAAGGCCATCGCCTTTTTGATCGGCCGTGATGAGCGGCGTGCCGTCTTCGAGTGCAGCCCATGTTTTGTCTTTTAAATCTTGCGTGGGCTCGGCCAAGAGCTGCTGTTTGATTGTTACATCTTCGGGTATGGCCATGCCGAAAAAGGGGCTGGTGGATTCGAACGGCGCAATTTTCAAAGGTTTTTCCCAGCTAAGCGCCCCATCAAGCGCGCGTCCGCTCGAGCGTAATGGAACAGGCACAAGGTAGGGCGTATTCAGGCTTTGCGTCATATTGGGGCCAGCAAAACGCAAGAGCAGCCCGCCATCCGAAATCCATTTTTCTAAAGCATTAAGGGTCGTCGTCGGGATAGCGCCGATATCGGGCAGGATAATCATGGAGGGATCGCTTATAAGCAAATCATCAATCGTGCCGAAGCTCAGCATAGTATAAGGCTCGAGCGCATTTTTAAGGTAAGTCGCTGCCTCGGTAAGCGCGGCGGCGGCGTCCGAATTTTCTTCTGTTGCGGCAATGCCTACGCTGCGCTTGCGGAAGCGATCATCGAGCAAATAAGTGGCGGCGGCGCTTGAGCGCCCAGCGATGGAATACTGGCTGATTTCATTTTGCAGGAGCGCCGGAATATCAAAACTGGCGGCGTAGCTGAGATCATTACCATTGGTTTGCAGCGCGGTATTACCCAAAATGCGCCCATCCTGCGTTCGGGCCTGAACTGTGAGCGGCACGCCTGCGGGCAGATTTTTGGGCGTAATGACTTGCGCTTTCAGATCAAGGCTAAAGCCTTCGGGTATATTCAAGGCAACGGGCAGCCTTTGCGCGTCCATCTGGTAGAACTGCACTGGGCCAGCACGGCGAAGTGTGAGCAGGAAATCCTCTAAACCAGCCTCGGCGACGCCAGCGGAAAAGAAAATAGTTGTAAGATTGCCGCTCGGCGCGGGGGCGTCCTTAATTGCTTGGCCGAGCGCGGCATAATCATTATGCCATGGGCGCGGCGTTAAGGTTTTAAGCGCGTTTTGCGCTTCATCGGCGCTCATAATGCGCGCGGCGTTCTCCTGTTGGCCTGCCGCATTGGCCGTGCTGAGGAATGTTACTTGCGTATTTTCGCGCGTAGCTTGCGCCAAGATGTCGCTTGCGGCTCTAGTCATGATGTCCCAGTTCTGCGCCGAGGCCCAGCTATTATCCATCACAATGCGTACAGAGCCTTGTGCGGAGAGGCTGCGGGACGGGTTATATATCGGCTGCGCTAAAGCAAAGATTACGAGCGCAGCAATAATTAGGCGCAGCAAGAGCAGCCACCACGGCGTTTTGGACGGCGTCACGTCTTCGGGGATCAGGTCTTTCAAAAAACGCGCCGCCGGAAAATCTATCGTAACGGGTGAGGGCGGCGTAATGCGCAGAAGAAGCCATAACAGTGGCAGCGCAACAAGGGCGCTTAAGACCAGCGGGTTAACAAACAAAATTTCGCTCAAGAAAGGCAACATCGTTAAACGCTATTATTCCTTCCCGCGGCATTACCAAGAGCCACCAAATGCTCATGCGACATCGCCATCCAGATGGTCGAGAGCGTTTCGCGGTAATCGGTGTCTGTAGTGTGCAAGACATGATGCCAATGATGCTCCTTGCAAAGCTTGTGAACCTCTTCGATATGCGCAGCAATCTTGGCCTTATAGGCGCTGCGCACCGAAGCTACATTGTCGATTTGCTGGCGTAGACCGTGGCTCTTATCCTCGAAAAGCACGCGCCCGTCATAGGGGAGATTAATTTCGGCGGGGTCAAGCACTTGAATAACAAAGCCGCCCGAGCTTTGGGCTGAGAAGTTCTTGAAGCAGCTTTCAATGTCTTCAATGGGATCAAGAAAGTCGCCTATTTGAACAAAGAACGCATGGCGCGGGAGATCGAATATTTTGGGGTCAGGCAGGCTGGCTCTCGTGCGAATGTCTTCGGTAATCTTGAGCCCTAAATCCTGCAAGGCGTTTTGAGAACGGCCACTTTTGCGGCTGCCGAAGGTGCCAATTTGTTCGCCCGCGCGGGTCATCATAATGCCAAGCGCCAATGTTAAAACGCGCGCTGCCGTGATTTTGGAGGGGCGCTTTTTGCTCGATGCAAATTCCATGGAGGGGTTTTGGCTGCACCAGAATACTGAGGTTTGCGTTGTCTGCCATTCTTTTTGGCGGATAAACACGTGCTCCGTCTTGGCGGTTTGACGCCAGTCGATATCTTGCGGGCGATCACCTTGCACATATTCGCGGTATTGCCAGAATTTCTCGCCCATCCCAGGTTTTGATTGGGAGTGATCGCCGTGCAGAATGCTGGCTACGGCCTTTTCCGCAATAGCTTGGAGCGCAGGCAGGCTTTCACTGGCTTCTTCAGATTGTTGCCGAAGAGTCGCGTTCTGCCTGATATCGTCTGCTTTAGTCTCGCTCATAATCCCTTAAGTTTCTATTTTTTCGGGTTTTTACAGGTCTTCGCACAAAGCCTTAAGGATTGTGTTGGTCGTGACCCCATTGGCGCGCGCCTTGAAATTAAGCGCCATACGGTGGCGTAGGATAGGGGCGGCCAGAGCAATCACATCATCAACAGACGGCGCGCTGCGCCCTTCAAGCAAAGCTTTGCCGCGCACTGCCAGCATCAGCCCTTGCGAACCGCGCGGGCCGGGCGCCCAAGTGACATATTCATTGACGAGGCTATGCGCGCCTTCACCCGGACGCGCGCCGCGCACGAGTTTAAGAATGGCATCAACAACTTTTTCGCCAATAGGCATATCGCGCACAAGTGCTTGGATATCCAGAAGATCCTTTTTGCCCAAAACGGCTTTTACGCTGCCTTGCTTATTGGTTGTGGTGGCCAGAATAATCTGGCGCTCGGTGGCTTCATCGGGGTATTCAACATCGACTTGCATGAGGAAGCGATCAAGCTGCGCTTCGGGGAGCGGGTATGTGCCTTCTTGCTCGAGCGGGTTTTGCGTAGCAAGAACATGGAATGGCTCGGGCAGCTTATGTGGCTTTCCTGCGATAGAAACCTCGCGCTCCTGCATGGCTTGCAAGAGGGCGGATTGCGTACGCGGACTGGCGCGGTTAATCTCGTCGGCCATTAGAAATTCGGTAAAAACAGGGCCCTTGATGAAGCGAAAAGAGCGCTTGCCCTTAGCATCTTCTTCCAAAACTTCCGAGCCGATAACATCGGCGGGCATCAAATCGGGCGTACATTGGATACGCCCGTTTTCTAGTCCAAGCACCTTGGCGGTCGTATCTACCAGCAATGTCTTGGCCAAACCCGGAACGCCGATCAACAGAACGTGACCACCGCAGATTAGGGTCGTGAGCGTTTGGTCAACAACGGTGTTTTGTCCGAAGACCACCTTGGCAATTTCGCTCTTGGCCTTTTCGAGTTTAGCAGCCGACTCGGCGAAGCGTTTTTCGATAGCATCTGATTTTGTAGCTGGAACGGTGGAACTCACGGGAGTTTCTCCTTACATTTTTCGGGTTTCCTGTTATTTTTATTATATAGTGCGTAATGGCTAAAAAAAGAGAAAAAGCTTTGAAAACCAAACCTGACCACAGCTCAGATCAAAACGAAACGGGGGCTTTCCGTATTGATGCCAATGGCTGCTGGTTTCATGAGGGCGGCGAGATCAAACGCCATGCACTGGCCAAGCTCTTTGCGGATAGGGGGCTCAAAGTTGACGAAGAAGGGCGCTATTGGCTGCAATCGCCTTTCGAGAAATACCGCGTCGAGGTTGAAGACGTCCCTTTTCTAATCATAGATTTCGAGGAAACGCCGCGCGGTCTCACCCTTAAAACCAATATGGACGAAACCATCGACTTGGGCGCGGCGCATCCTATAATTCTCAAACATAATGAGCGGCAAGGCATGAGGCTTCCATATGTCGAAGTGCGCTCTGGGCTTTATGCGCGCCTTAACCGCAGTGTTTATTACGCGCTTGTTGAGCGTTTCGGTCAAAGCTTCGAGAGCGGCGGCGCCATTCATGTTTTGGGAGAATTGGATGGGTGATCCCTTGAAAGTAGTTAAGACGATAGAGCCGCCTGCATGGATGAACGGCTCCGGCTCGAAAAAGATTTTTGATGCGCTGGGCGGGGAAAGCGGCGAGAGTGCCGTGCTTTTTGTTGGCGGTTGCGTGCGCAATGCGCTGCTTGGCGTTGAGGTTGAAGATGTAGATCTGGCTACGCTCTGGACGCCGGAGGAGGTAAGCGAAAAATTAACGAAGCTTGGTATTAAAGTCATTCCGACAGGCATAGATCACGGCACGGTGACTGCAATTTCGCAAGGGCGAGCTTATGAAATAACGACGCTGCGCAAAGATGTGGAGACCGATGGCCGCCATGCTGTGGTAGCATTTTCCAAAGACTGGCGGCAGGATGCCGAGCGCCGCGATTTCACCATGAATACTTTATTGGCCGACCTTGAGGGCAATATATTTGATCCGCTGGGAACAGGTATTTCCGACCTTGAGGCGCGGCGCGTTGTTTTTGTCGGCGAGGCGGCGGCGCGCATTGAGGAAGATCATTTGCGCATATTACGTTTTTTCCGCTTTCATGCGCTTTACGGTG
>JBBKXC010000060.1:0-7335 GCA_037969275.1 Bdellovibrionales bacterium
AATTTGAAAGGACAGCTCCGTTTTATGTTGATTTACATAGATGGATTTTCTATTAGCTTATAGAACAGGGTTTCTTTTTTCTGCACAAATGAATAGAATAGACAGCTGTATATTCTTACTGAGCTCTTTTCCAAATTTTCATGAAAATTCTTTATTGCCACGATAATTTTTATATGCCGGATACTGACGGAACAATTTATTCCGCCGGACAGTTCCCGTACGCTTATTTTCAGCCATTTTTAAAGTCTTTTAACGAGTTGCACGTTGTTGCGCGCCATCTGGATCTTCCGGAAAACCCAGATAAATCAGAATTTAATATTGCGAGCGGTGAGCGAGTTTCTTTCAGACTTGTTCCCAATATCAATAGTCCAAAAGGGCTTATTAAATATTACAAAATTGTCGAAAAAGCGCTGCAGGAAGAATTGGATGCTTGCGATGCCGTAATAATTCGAGCTGTGAGCGATATGGGCTGGTTGCTTTATAAGCTGGCTAAGAAAGCTGGCAAGCCGATTGCCATGGAAATGGCAGCCTGCGCATGGGATAGCACTTGGAACCATGGAAATAAATATGGCAAAATTTATGCCCCTATTCGGTATATACGGGATAAAATTATTACAGCCAATGCCGATTACGTTTTATATGTAAGCAAAAAGTTTTTACCGGATCGTTATCCAACGAATGCAATGACGACTTTTGCTTCTAATGTGCGGATTGAGCGCCCTTTGAATGAAGTTCTTGACCATAAAATTTTAAAAATTAAAGACCTCTATGATAGTGATGCCCCTATTACCATTGGCCTAATAGGAACGCTCAAAAATAAACTAAAAGGCGTCAGCGATGCAATGCATGCCATTTCATTAATTGAAGAAAAAAGCAGAAAAAAAATTGTCTTCCGTATTTTGGGGCCGGGGGATACAAAGCCATATCGCGACCTAGAGAAAAAATTAAGCTTAAAAAGCACAGTTGTCTATGATGGGCTTTTAAAATCGGGCTCAGAGGTTCTGGAGTGGCTAGATCATATTGATGTATATATTCAGCCCAGCTATCAAGAAGGTGTGCCTAGAGCTACGATAGAGGCAATGAGCCGCTCCTGCCCGGCAATAGGGTCAACGGCCGGGGGTATTCCTGAGCTGTTGACCGCAAAATGGCTCCATAAGCCAGGTGATATCAATAAACTTTCACAGCTTATTCTAGATATGATCAACGACCCACTGCACCAGATTTCTAATGCCAACAAGAATTTTGAAAAAAGCACGGAATATTCTTCGGATATATTAATGCCAAGAAGAGTTGAATTTTGGAAAAGCTTCGCAGAGCTTGCCCGTAAAAAAAAATCTATAAAACTTTCAAAACCAGCCCGAATTTAATCGGCAATTTTAACTGGAAAAGCAAATGGGTGCATTATCACCAGCAAATATAGAATTTAATACATAAGCCCCATGCCAGTTTTTTTTAGATTAAAATGAGTTTTTCGGCAATTGCAAGAATCACTAATAATTCCCGGTTATTTTTCTGGGGTAAATTACACAGGTAAGATTATACAAGACTTCAAGGGAATTTAATCTGAAAAACAGATATAGATTTATAAAATTACCCTGTAAAAAGCTTTTAAACAGAGATTGAGGCGATGAGAATAGTTAGGATGTGACTACGCACACCACTATCTACCTATCAGCAAATATCTGCTCACGCCTCTTTGGCTGTATCCAGCTCCTCACGTGGGCCGAAGAATTCGAAATGCACTTGAGAGGCGGGAATGCCCCATTTTAGTAAATCTTGATAAATATTGATCATAAAGGGTTTAGGACCGCAAAAATAATAATCGGCCTGGCGCTTTGGCACCAGTGATTCAATTAATTGCGCATCGACAAATCCGGTTGAACAACTACCCTCACGCTTAGCGCAATCACCCTCTGGATCACTATAACGATAATGTGCGGTGAGGTTGCTATGCGCCCGTGCTAAATCATCCAGCGCCGCTTTAAACGGCTGCACCTCTTCATTAAGGCAACCATGCACAAAAATAATTTCACGCTCCGGCATTGCTTCTATCGCTGTTTTTAGAATGCTTAAAATCGGCGTGATACCTACACCAGCCGCGAGCAAAACCAAAGGGCGCTCATGACGATCATTCACATTGAGGAAAAACTCTCCGCATGGCGACCCAATCTCAAGCGTGTCGCCAATTTCTTTTTTATCGTGCAATAGATTGGACACAAAGCCATTGGGTGTACCCGCTTTGAACCCTAATTCTTTTTTCACACTGATGCGGAAATAATCTTGGCCTGACTTATCGGACAGGCTGTAATTTCGCATGGTGGTAGAGCCATCTGCCGATGGCATCCGCACAGTTATATACTGCCCCGCCATATAATCCGGCAAAGCGCCGCCATCATCGGGCTTTAAATAGAAAGATGTGATAATGCTGCTTTCTTTTTCTTTGCGCTCAATTTTAAATTTTCTAAAGCCTTCCCAGCCGCCAGTTTTCTCGGCCGCTTCTTTATAAATCTGTTTTTCACGGCCGATGAGAATATCGGCGAGAAATCCATATGCCTCACCCCAAGCGTTAATAACATCATCCGTCGCACCTTCACCTAAAACTTCGCGTATAGAGGCCAGAAGATTGGCGCCGACAATTGGGTAATGCTCCGGCTTGATCTGCAAGGAGGTGTGCTTATGCGCTATCAATTCAACCGCGCCGCCTAAAACCTCGAGATTGTCGATATTCGCTGCGTAAGCACAGATTGCGGCGGCCAGCGCGCGCTGCTGCGTTCCTCGTGCCTGATTAGCCGGATTGAAGAAAGGCGCTACTTCGGGGTTATGCGTAAACATACGCTTGTAAAAATGCTTGGTCAGCGCTTCGCCGTGCTCATCGAGAATGGGAGCTGTTGATTTCACAATATCAATAGTTTGTTGGGAGAGCATGTTAAAGCCTTTCATAATATGTATTTAAAATATATATTATGATTATCATAGAAAATTTGCAACCCTGTTTTATAGTAAAAATATGCAATTAACGTCTTTTACAGATTACGGCCTGCGCACCCTTATGTATCTTTGCGCACATTCGGATAGACTTTCGAGCGTCAAAGAGATTTCCGAGCATTACGGAATATCTCGCAACCACTTGGTTAAAGTGGTGCACCGCTTGGCGCAGCTGTCCTATATCGAAACAACGAAGGGAAAAGGCGGCGGCATAAAAATAGCGGCAAACACTGAGAAACAGGGATTAGGTGATTTAATTGCAGCGCTGGAGCCGCATATGAATATTGTGGAGTGCTTTGACGTCAAAACCAATACATGCCGCATTACAGGCACATGTCAGCTCAAACATTATTTATTTGATGCCACGAAGGACTTCATAACCAGCATGAATAAATACACGCTGGCCGATTGCGTTCAGAATAAAGTTTTCTTTTAGCGCCGCGTTATTCGCTGACAGCTTCACTCGCCCCTTCAATGGCATCCACATCAGTTGCAATTGGCAAAAATGGGCCAAAAACCTCTGATTTAGGCTTAACCACGGGCGATTGAGTTGCTGGAGCGTTTTGGAGCTGGCTTTGGCTTTGATTGGCTTCAGGAGGCGCGGGTTGCGGCTCCATATCCGGTAAATCCGCATTTCTGACAAACCTGATCTCTACGCGGTGCAAGCTATTGATGCCGTAGTGACGCTCTTCGCGTTTTTGATCAAAGCTTGTGTATTCACTGCGTGTTTGAACGATAATCCCCTCGCTTTCCAAAGCGCTCGCCACTGATTTTGCGCGTCTAAAAGCCAAAGATGTATTATTAAAGCGTTCGAACTCGCCGGCGCTGCTGGCAAAACCGATCACGGCCACATCTGTAATATCCCAGCGGCGCAAAGCCCAAATAATGTCTTTAATTTTCTCGCTTTCAACCGCGCTCGGTATATCCTGACCCATTTCAAAATACACGAAAGGAATAGCCTGCACGGGCGGCACAACAAAAACCGACCAATCAGGGAAGCGCGAGCGCAGCTTATCTTCGACGCTATGCAGCACCGCAAGATTAAATCCTTTAGCAACTTTGGGATAAATAGAAACAGTATCGCTATCCGCGTCGATTTTCACAAATTTTAAAGGAAAAAACACAGAGTTTTTGATCGCTTGCGACATCTCTTCTTGCACGCTTAAAAGCGAGAGCTTGGCTTGCATTGGGTTGGTAAGCGCGCTATCGGACACGCTTTCTTGCGCAAGTTCGACTTTTTTCTGATCTTCTTTCGCCAATACAATTTGATCGAGCGATAAGTTAACAGGCGCGCCAACGCTCTTGGTTAGTAAAATTTTGAGGTCGTCTTCAGCTTCTGGGAAGTAAGCATCCGTGAAAACAAGGCTATCCACGCCGACATCGCCGCTTTTATTAAAGGAAATCGAGAAATTCGAAATGCGTGAATTGGAGGCTTCGAAATATTTCGATATTTCGGCTTTTGTTGATTTCGTAATGTATGTCTGGTGGGCAATATTCATCAAGGAAATGCCCAAAGGGATCGACAGCACAATAAATGTCCCAAAAATCATCGCCATTTGAGATAAGGTCTGCTTGGCGCTATTTTGATGACCGAAACCATACCATTTCGCCAACGCCGTCACGCTGAGCGAGATTGCAAGCAAGTTCGTCATGAACAGATAAAACGAGCCCTCTGCAATCGCCCAAGACCCCGTCGCAACGCCGTAGCCGACAACGGCAAGCGGCGGCATCAAGGCCGTCGCAATAGCAACCCCAACAATGGTTGCGCCTTTTTGTTTAATTGTCGCGTAACCGCCCGCGAGACCAGAGAATATAGCGACAAGTAAATCAAATAAATTAGGCCGCGTCCGCGCCATAATCTCCGGCGTCGGGTCAGTGAGCGGCGAAATAGTAACGACAAAATACGATATGGCGATCGAAAGGATTAGACCGATAAGAATGGCTTCAAGCGCCTTTTTCATCTGTTTGAAATCCAAAATACATAGGGAGAAGCCTAATGACATGATCGGCCCCATCAACGGAGATATAAGCATTGCGCCGATGATAACGGCAGGTGAGGACAGCAAGAGCCCTAGCACCGCAATGGCGCAGGACATGACCACCATAAAGGAATAGCGCGATGTCATGCGCCCGTCTTGTATCACGCTCTCGATGATCATGTCATGCTCAACATTGGCGACAAATTTGCGGTTTCTCCACATGCGCTGGGCACGAAAAATCACGGACAAAGACGGCAACTCTGCAAGAGCATCATTAATTTTAAGCCTTAGATTTTGCAGCTTCGCCATTGTGTGCCTCAAGTGTTTTAACTTTGGATTTTGAATTTGATTTGGTTTTGGCTTTTGTTTTAGCGTTAGTATTGGCTTTGCGCTTGTTTCTGCGTTTCACCGCAGTCACCACATCCAAATGCTTGAGCAGCTCCCGTTTATCCACGAGATAGAGCCATAACGGCGTTGCAAGCAAACTTAAGGAAATAATGGCCACAACATATTTATATCCATCATCTTGAATCGTGCCGGCGCCAAGCCCAATGGCCGCCAGAATAAAAGAAAACTCCCCTACCTGCGCCAAAACCGCGCCTGTGATATAGGCCTCTTCCTTTTTCATACCTTGCCACCTCAGAACATAGAAATTGACGACAGTCTTAAGCAGCATAGTAATAAACAGCAAGGATAGCGCCGCACCGATATTCTCCCATAAGAACTTCAAATCAATCAAAAGCCCAATAGAGAGGAAAAATACCATAATCGTAACATCGAAAATCGGCTTTGCATGCTCCTCAAGCTCTTTACGGTTCATTGTATGGCCAAGAATAATGCCGGCTAGAAAAGCGCCGTAAGCTGCAGATATGCCTAAAACGCCTGCTACTGCAGCCGCGCTAAAACAAAAGGCAAGGCCCGTAATGGCGACTTGTCCGCGCATAGCATCAGCTTTGAGAGCATCAAATTTATTCCATATTTTTTGAAAAATTATCGGTTTTTTTGTCAAAAGGAACATCAGGCCAGCCAAGAATAATACCGCAAAGCCCAAACGCAAAAGGCCGCCATAATTCATACCTTCATCGGTGCTCAGCGCGCCGATAATAAGAACCATCGGGATAAACGCCAAATCCTGCGCCACCAATATCCCGACACTGGTTTGGCCGATTTTGGTATTGCGAAGCCCCATATCCTCAAGAATTTTCAGGGCAACAGCCGTACTACTGAGGGATACCGCAAAGCCCATTAGAATACAAAGATTGAGCGACCAGCCAAAGATAAGCCCCAATAGCGACATCGATGTGAGGCCAATTCCTATCTGCACAGCGCAGGTTATCAGGGATATTTTAGAGACGGACCTAAAGGATTTAAGATCAATCTCCATCCCGACAATAAACAAAAGCAGCAAAATCCCGAGCTCCGCAAGCAGTGATACTTCACCGCCGCTTTTAACAACACCCAAAAAAGAAGGCCCGAGCAATAGCCCGACAATAATATAACCAACCAGAACAGGCTGTTTGAGTTTGCGAAAAACCGCGCCGCCAATGAAGGCCGCGGCCAAGATAGTGGCCAAATGTGTTAAGGCATGATGTTCATCCATGAGAGTTTATAGCGCAATTCGGTGGTAAATTACCAGCGCTATGTCTATAAGTGCTGCCTCATGAGTTGCAGAAATCTATGGGCCGCTTGGGTCTTCGAGATTTGGCGCGCTTGCCTCATCAGGTGCGCTTGGCGCCGCAGCGTCCTCTGCCGCCTCGATACCATATTTAGCGAGAAAAGGAACAACGTTCAGCTCCTTAATGCCAAAATAGGTCTCATATGCTTCATTAGGCTCTTTACCAGCGCCAATCGCAAAGAAATCTTGCGTATTACGAAGATGCACAGGGGCATAAATACCATCCTCTTTAAACGGTTCAAACGCCTGATTGGCCTTCACTTCAGCCCACAAATATCCATAGTATCCCGAAGCATACATAGAGGCAGAATCAGAGAATAAATGCCCGAAACGCGTGAGTGGGTATGGCCGAACATGATCGGTCAGGCTTGAAGGCAAACGAGAGCGTGCCTCGACATCTTGATCGCTAGTATATTTATCAGCCCCCAGCGAATGGAAATTAATATCGCGCTTGGCATTTTGAATGAGGCGGAGCATTTCCCAGCCCCCCATAAAATTCCCAGCCTTTTCCTTGGCATCCAAAATAGCATCAGGAACGCTCGCTCCTGTTTTGTGATGCTTGGCATATGTTTTGAGTACATCTGGATGAAAAGCCCAGTTTTCCGACATCATAGAATGAATTTCGACATAATCAGAGCCATTCCCCGTGCCTCTTGCGCTGGAGTATTTAGCCTCCGAGCCCTTAAGACCGTTCAA
>JBBKXC010000061.1:0-4696 GCA_037969275.1 Bdellovibrionales bacterium
ATGACCTTACGCGCTGTTATTTCTGCAACCGGAAGCTATTTGCCTGCAAAAATAGTCACCAATGCCGATCTAGAAAAGATTGTCGATACCACCAGCGAATGGATTGAGCAGCGCAGCGGCATTAAACAGCGCCACATTGCCGGCGATGACGAGAGCGCGGCCGATTTGGCTATCGCCGCCGCTAAAGACACACTCAAAAATGGCAGCATTGATCCTAATAGCATTGATTGTATTATCGTGGCTACCACGACACCCGACCAGACATTCCCGTCTGTGGCCGTTAAGGTTCAGGCCGCGCTTGGCATTCCCCCCGGCATTGCCTTTGATGTGCAAGCTGTGTGCACGGGCTTTGTTTATGCGCTTACCGTAGCGAATAGCTTTATTATCAGCCGCCAATCAAAGCGCATTCTTGTTATCGGGGCAGAGAAAATGTCCTCGATCCTGAACTGGGAAGATCGCACGACTTGCGTGCTCTTCGGTGATGGGGCAGGGGCCGTTGTTCTGGACGCTGATGAGAGCGGCAAAGGCACTATGGATGATCGCGGCATTTTCTCCGCGCATCTTTATGCCAATGGCGCGCAGCGTGACCTTCTCTACGTTAATGGCGGGCCATCGAGTACGCAGACCACTGGTCATATTGTTATGCAGGGCAAGGAAGTTTTCAAATACGCCGTGCAGTATATGTCGGATGTCGTTAAGGAAACTCTGGAGAAAAATAATCTCACCGCTGACCAAATTGATTGGCTCGTGCCGCATCAGGCCAATATCCGCATAATCGAATCCACAGCCAAAAAGCTAAACCTCGATATGGATAAAGTTATCGTGACAGTTGATAAGCATGGCAATACATCTGCGGCGTCTATTCCATTGGCTTTGCATGAGGCGGTATCAAGCGGGCGCATCAAAAAGAACGATATGCTTTTGATCGAAGGCATGGGCGGCGGCCTGACTTGGGGCGCAGTGCTGGCGCGCTTCTAATTTTCTCCGCATTAAGAAAACTCCCTTACCAATTGTAAGACCACAAAAAATTGAGGATAGAGCTCTAAAGGGAATTGACGCGCGTGGTTCTTTACGCGTACATTTTGTAACATAGCAAAATATAAGGAGACATTATGGACAGCCGTACGATTACACGCGCCGATCTCGCCGAAGCCGTTTACGAAGAGGTTGGGTTATCCCGCAACGAATCTTCCGAGCTTGTAGAAACCGTTATCGAAGAAATTTCGAATGCGCTCATTAAGGGCGACACAGTCAAGATTTCTTCATTCGGTAGCTTCTCCGCAAAAGAAAAAGGCGAGCGCATTGGCCGCAATCCAAAAACAGGCGTTGAAGTGCCGATTCTACCAAGAAAAGTTCTGGTGTTTCGCGCATCACATGTTCTAAAAGACCGCATCAATAAGGGCGGCTAATTATAAAAAATAAGTAACCAGATATTCCTTAATGTGTGTGGAATGATTAAAGGGAGAATACCTAAATGCAAATACAAACAGGACGTTTTAACGACAACAGCAAGGCTGGGACGGACGTAAAAGAAACACCGACTGCCGAAAAAAGCAAAAAATCCAAAAGCGCGTTTCGCACAATTAGCGAAGTCGCCGACGAAATTAGCGTGCAGCAACACGTCCTACGTTTCTGGGAAACCAAATTTTCACAAGTCCGCCCATTAAAGCGCGGCGGCGGACGCCGTTATTATCGCCCTGAAGATGTGGAATTGCTCAAACGCATCCATGAGCTTCTCTATACAGAGGGCTACACGATTAAGGGCGTTCAAAAGTTATTTCGCCAGAACGGTAAAAACTCTGTTCTTGAAGGTGAAGTAGGCGGCGGCGCGGTTGCGACTCAGGAAAAGCCCGCAGCAACAACAGTTAAAAAACCAGAGGCCAGCGCAACACTAGATCAAACTCATAAGGTCGTTCTGCAAGATATGCTCAGCGAACTTAAAGAGCTAAAAAACATTGTGCTTCAAGGGTAATTATCTTTGTTGATTTATTTGCCTTTGTATAAAAACTCAGGTAAAGACTTCAGCTAATCGGAACGTGGCGCAGCCTGGTAGCGCACTTGGATGGGGTCCAAGGGGTCGGAGGTTCGAATCCTCTCGTTCCGACCATTGATATTTTCTGACTCCCGAGACTATCATTATAAAAAACTATCTTAAGCATATAAGCTTAATTTCTTAACCATATCATTTCTTAAAAGTGTTAGACTTTCCAGTATAGAAACACATTAATTTTAATAGCTAAGGTAATAATGAACAAAATCGTCATTCCCAAAAACACCCTGAAAGCCAAAGTCGGCAACGGTGGCTTTAATAAGGAGAGCATTGAAAAAGCTCAAAAAACCATTGAAGAAAATGTCGTGGATTTCGGGCCGATTGCAAAGGAGTATCTCCTTAAGATCAAAACAGCTATCGCGACTTATAAATCCGATAACGATCCCAAAGCCCTTTATGGACGTCTATTGGATCAATTAACGCAATTGCGTGCGCAAGGAACTATGTTTCAGTATCCGGCCATCACAGCCATTACTGACACTGTGGTAGATTTGCTCGATTCCCTAAAGACCGTTGATGATAAAATCCTCGAAATTGTTGAAGCCTATGAGCAATCTGCCAATATTCTTATCATGTCAAAAGTTAAAAGTGACAATGATAAAATATGCCAAGCGCTGGTTGGAGAACTTCGAACCGTGTGCGACAAATACAAGAAAAAAATCAAAGCTTAATAGGCCACATGTCTTACAATTTCTCAAACGTCAAAGTCTTAATTGTTGAATCCTCGCAAGAGATGTTCAAATTGTTTAAAAACGTTCTTGCTATGCTTGAAGTGCCCGAGCGTAATATTGACGCCGCATATTCTTATGAAGAGGCGTTTAAAAAATACTGTAACAAACGACATGATATTGTGATTACAGACTGGCTGGATAATCCCGATAGCGGCATTCTGCTTATCAAAGATATTAGAATGCATGCTAAATCTCCCAATAAATTCGTGCCGATCATTATGACTGCGGGCTCAGGGCACTTTAGCCGCGTTATAAAATCGCGCGATTGCGGCGTATCTGAATATCTGGTTAAACCATTTGCGGCCAATTCTCTAGCCATGCGCTTGACACGCGTCATTGAGAATCCACGCCCCTTCGTGATGTCGGACAACTATACTGGTCCCGAACGCCGCATTAAAGATCACGCTTTTGAGGGGAAAAATAGGCGCGTTGCCGAGCAAAGCGTAGAGCACGAATAAATCTGGACCCTGACACCGCCCCAACGTCCGCGCTATCTTTCAAAACTTGATTATTGCGCCTCTTTTGAATTATAGGATAGGCATGAGCTTTTCCATCGGTAACATCCATATTCGAGACCCTGTCTTTTTGGCGCCTTTATCGGGCATCTCCGATTTGCCCTTTCGTAAGATCGTCAAAAGCTATGGGGCAGGGCTGGTCTTCTCCGAGATGATCGCCAGCCGTGCCATGATCCAGAGCAGCCGCGAGTCCATGAAGATGAGCACGTCTTGCGCCGAAGAATTTCCTATGGCGGTGCAACTTGCAGGGTGCGAACCCGATGTAATGGCACAGGCGGCGCAGATGAACGTCGAGCGCGGCGCGGCAATTATAGATATTAATTTCGGCTGCCCTGTAAAAAAGATCGTCAACAAAATGGCGGGCTCAGCGCTAATGCGCGAGATTGAGCTGGCAACCGAGATAATGGCGGCCACTGTCAAAGCCATAGATGTGCCTGTCACAGTTAAAATGCGCCTTGGATGGGATGAACACACGCTTAACGCGGCCGAGCTGGCTAAGCGCGCCGAGGATGTTGGCATTAAAATGGTGAGTGTTCATGGCCGAACGCGTTGCCAGATGTATAAGGGAGACGCCGATTGGGCGGCTGTGCGCAGAGTAAAAGAAGCCGTATCCATTCCCGTCATAGTGAATGGTGATATTGCTACGCCCCAAGAGGCAAGACGGGCTCTCGAAATCTCCGGGGCAGACGGCGTAATGATTGGGCGGGGGACGCAAGGCAAGCCCTGGGCTGTGCGTGATACCATGCATTATTTACGCGGCGATCCTATTCCTGCTCCACCAGACGCAGCCGAGATGCATGACCTCATATTGCGCCACTATCAAGCCATTCTAGATTATTACGGTGAGCGCACAGGCGTTGCGCTTGCCCGTAAACACCTCGCTTGGTATGTCGATGGTATGCGCGGCGCAAATGCTTTTAGAGAAAAAATCAACAAGCTCTCTGACCCTAAATTAGTTATTGAGCATATCAACTTACTTTTTGATAGCCAAAGCTTAATGGCTGCATAGAGAAACATGGCATGAGCGAATATTTTATTGTTTACATTACGTGCGGTGATACAGAAGAAGCCAACAAAATTGCATGCTATGCCATTGAAAGCAAACTGGCTGCTTGCGCAAATATTTTGGCGCCGCATCAATCCCTTTATTTCTGGGAGGGGGCTGTGCAAAACGATCAAGAAGTTGCTCTTATTCTAAAAACGTCTAAAAAATGCTACCCCGCGTTAGAAAAAGCCATTAAAAAACTGCACTCTTATGATTTGCCCTGCATTGTGGCTATGCCAATAGAGCAAGGAAATCCAGACTTTTTGAGCTTTATTGATAGCAACACGTGCGCATAGGGTATTATTATACCTTACGGCTAATCCACTGAAATTTATTACAAATTTAGTTGACAGCA
>JBBKXC010000062.1:0-3185 GCA_037969275.1 Bdellovibrionales bacterium
GCGCTGGCCGAAGCCGAAGTGGAATATAAAGAACATAAATCCGTGACGATTTGGGTGCGTTTCCCTGTTGTGAAAACGGATGTTAAGGCGCTTGAGGGCGCGGATATCGTTATCTGGACAACAACCCCTTGGACAATGCCCTCCAACCGCGCCATTGGTTTTGGCGAGGCGATTGATTACGGCGTTTACGAGATTAAATCCGTACTTGAGGGCGCAAAATCCGCCATAGGCGATAAAATAGCGCTGGCCAAATCTCTGGCAGAAGGCGTGAAAGAACAAGCCAAAATCGAAAACTGGGAATTGGTCGGGGAGTTTTTAGGCTCCGAGCTTAAAGGCTCACTTGCCAATCACCCTTTGCATGGCCAAGGCTATGATTTTGAAGTGCCGCTTCTTTGCGGCGATTTCGTCACCGATGACGCCGGAACTGGCTTTGTGCATATTGCGCCGGGGCATGGTGAGGACGACTTTTATCTCGGCGTTGCCAATGGCGTAGAGGTCACAGACAACGTCGCCGATGACGGGAAATTCCGTGAGCATGTGCCGCTTTTTGCTGGCCTTGAGGTCTATACCCAGCAGGGTAAAATGGGCGATGGTAATTTTGCAGTGCTTAAGGCGCTGGATGAGAGTGGAAAGCTGCTCTCCAAAGGCTCGCTGAAACATGAATACCCGCATAGCTGGCGCTCAGGCGCTCCGATTATTTTCCGCACCACGCCGCAATGGTTTATTGCGATGGATGGGGAAGGCAAGCTCCGCGAGACCGCTCTGCAAGCCATCAAAGACACGCGCTGGGTTCCGGCCAAGGGTGAGGCGCGGATTAATTCCATGATCGCAAACCGTCCCGATTGGTGCATTTCGCGCCAGCGCACATGGGGCGTCCCGATTGCGCTTTTCGTGCATAAAGACACCAAAGAAATTCTCAAAGATGAAGCGGTATTTGATCGCATCACTTCCATTTTCGAAACCGAAGGTTCGGACGCCTGGTGGGCACGCCCAGCCAGCGATTTCCTTGGCGCAGATCATAACGCCGATGATTACGAGCAGGTTTTTGATATTGTCGATGTCTGGTTTGAATCCGGCTCGACACATGAATTTGTGCTGAAAGACACCAAGCGCTGGCCAGCCTATGAAGGTCTGGAAATGGCCGACCTTTATCTAGAAGGCTCCGACCAACACCGCGGCTGGTTCCACTCATCCTTGCTGGAGAGTTGCGGCACAACCGGTCATGCGCCATATAAAACTGTTTTAACGCACGGTTTTGTGCTGGATGATAAGGGCTATAAAATGTCCAAATCCTTGGGCAATGTTGTTGACCCGCTGAAATTGATGGAACAACAAGGCGCCGATATTTTGCGCCTTTGGACGTTAATGTCGGATTATTCCGAAGACATTCGCATTGGCCAAGACAGCCTTAAATCCACAGGCGATCTTTACCGCCGTATCCTCAATACCCTGCGCTTTTTACTGGGCGCGCTGGACGGGTTTACTAAGGATGAAATGGTAGTAGATTTCGCTGCCGATCCGTCGCAATTGCCGGAGCTGGAGCAGCTTATGCTGCATAAGCTTTCCGAAATGACGGATAAGGTGAACAAGCATATCGAAAATTACGAATTTCAAAAGCTCACCAAGCTTTTACATGATTTTTGTAATGAAGACCTCTCGGCCTTCTACTTCGATATCCGCAAAGACCGCCTCTATTGTGATGACCCGCAGAGCTTTGAGCGCAAGGCGTGCCGCTCTGTCATGGCGCTGATCTTTAACGGCCTCAGTGCTTGGCTCGCGCCGATTTTGTGCTTTACCGCCGAAGAAGCATGGAGCCACCGACCAGAGGGCATCTTCGAAGAGTGTGAGAGCGTGCACCTACGCGATTTCCCAACCGTGCCGGAAAGCTGGAAGAATGAAGCACTGGCGGCGAAGTGGGAGGATATTATGATTATGCGTAAGGCCGTATTGGAAATGATTGAGCCTTATCGAGCTGAAAAAGAAATCGGGTCTTCTCTTGAGGTTTGCCCTGCTATTTTCAGTCCAGATCAGGATGTGTTAAATATGCTCGAAACTGTTGATATAGCTGAGGTTTGTATAGTATCTGCTGTGACCATGAAGAAAGGTGTGATTCATGGTGAAGCCATTCATATCTCGAAGCCTTCTGTTCACATTGGCTTTGAAAAAGCCCCCGGCGAAAAATGCCACCGCTGCTGGAAAGTTCTTCCTGAAGTCGAAGAAAATGGCGAGCTGTGCAACCGCTGCGCCGATGTCGATGCGGTGAAGCAGGTGAAGAAAGCGGCTTAAACCGCGCCTTCCAAATACGCCCGCAGCAATCCATCGCGTAAACCAGATGTAGAAACAATTACCGTCTCAACATCTAGGCGCGGTAGTAGGTGACTCATCACCAAGGCTGCGGCGGGGAGAAGTTCGGCGCGGCGCTGCTCGAAGTGATATGTTTTCATGATGTCGACAGGCTTTTCTTTGGCAATATCCTTGGCGAATTTGGCCAGTTTTTTCGCGTTCATCTTAAAGCCATGGGCGCTCACTACTTTTTTGCGGTGCTCTTTGATATAAGCATAAGAAAGTGCGCGCCACGTGCCGCCAATACTGTAGAAATCCTCATAACCGCAAAACGCGTCCGGTATGCTTTCTATATGGCGCTTGAGATAATCCAGCGCGGAATTTTCATCCTTGCCGCAAATGCGCAAAACGCCGATGGGCATGGAGATTTTATCAATGGCCGCGCCGCCTTCCATACTAACCAGCTCCAGCGAGCCGCCGCCTAGATCGCCGCCAATGCCTTTGGCCTCCGGAAAGGCCGCCAGCACGCCAAGGCCGGAATAGAGGGCCTCGTCTTCACCGCTGATGATATTGACCTCAAGGCCGATATTTTCTTTGATCTCGAGCGCAAAAGCCGCGCCGTCGGATGCGTCGCGCAGGGCCGCAGTGGCCACCGCCACAATGCGCACAATCCCCATAGCGCCGCAAAGCGCCATAAATCCGCCCAATGTCTGGAGCGTGCGCGCTTTGGCTTTGGGGCTTAATAATCCTGTGCGATCAATATCTTCGCCAAGGCCGCATTGAACTTTTTCGTTAAAAACGGGGCGCTCCCCCAGAAAGGGCGCCTCATAGACAACGAGCCGAACCGAGTTCGAGCCTATATCAATAATGCCGATGGGGGAGGAATCGAAGGTCATGCTCTA
>JBBKXC010000063.1:0-4008 GCA_037969275.1 Bdellovibrionales bacterium
GCGCGCGGGTATTTCCGTATTCTAAAGGTCGCCCGCACAATTGCCGATTTATCCGGCCATGAAACAATTGAAAGGGTGCATATCGCCGAGGCTTTGAGCTATCGCCGTATCACCTTGAATGATTAAGGATCAAACTATTAATGAGTATTTCAGCTGCGCCAATGGCCCATGGGGGCGCGATTAGCCGTAATTTTGCAACGCTGTTCAGCGTGGCGCCTGTCAATGCGTCGCCGATGAAAGCTTTTGATACCAAAGCCCCCGGGCAAGTTGTACGTTTACAGACACAAGTCTCGGGCGTAGGCGCGCAAGTTAATCAGGCGATTGGCCAAGCGCTGCAAGCCCGCGCGGATGCGACACGCATTTTTGGTCTTGCCGGCGCCGAGCAAGGTAAAGCCTCTAATCTTCTAAACCCGGCTAAAGACGCTATGCTTATGGCGAGCGCGGCTGTTATTCCAGCTTTAGCGCCTGTTGTATCGGCTTTGGCGCTGGCCAATGTGCTGAGCTATATGAAGGCCGACCGTAATGGTAAAAAAGCAGGCAAACAGGCTCAAGGGCGTTTTGAAGATATTTTCCGCTCCTCTGGATCATCAATTGAGAGCAAAGGTGCTTTTGGAACAGATTGGAATAAAACAGGCTATCAAGCCCCGATGCCGGCTAATGATACGGACGATATTTCTTTGAAATTGGCGAAAAAACTTGAAACCCCGCTAGAGCAAGATCGTGATTTCCAGCGTTTGCTTGGGCAGCGTACGCAAAGTGAGGGCATTCAGGCCGCCAATGAGAACCGCGCAGAAAAAGGTGTGCCGCTCTCGCGCGATACGCTTGAGGCCGCGCTGGATATGGATAGCGACTATCTTAATGCACCAGACCGTTTCCATCGCAATTTGCCCGGAAATGAACTTTAGTCTTAAATTCTAAGATCACCGCTTTTAAGCGGGCATTTTGAGAAAAAATAACAAATATTTTTTTTTGCAGGTCATCTTTACACTGACTCCTAATAATTTATGTAAAATCAATGACTTGGAAAGGATGAAATTTGAAAATCACACCCGATATAGTGTAAGATAAGAGTGTGTCCTTTGGGATGCTAATGATTTGTTAAGTAAAATAATAATAAAATACTAATGAGTTATTACAAATTAGGGTGTGTTAAATAAAATGTCTCTTAAGACGGAAAAATCAGGACTGAGTATGGAATGGGCCGCAAAGGCGCATGTCCGCAAAGATATCTTTGCGCAACCCGATATCACAGCCACTCCTGCCGCGCGTGATATAGATATGACGGATCTGTTTCCGGATGAAGACTTTACGGTCGCTGCCCCAACAGCGCAGGCAACAGCCAGCGTGCAAGGCCCGAATATCAGCGTTACCGACACCAAGGGCATGAAACAGGATATTAACTCGACGCGCGATCAATATATGAAATGCGATACGGCCTTTAAGGGCTTTATAACAGAAGTTGCGCGCGCAGAACTTGGTCGTGAGCGTGGCGATGCCGTTATGGGTCAAACACTTCCCAAACCAAGCCCCTCTTATAAGCAAGCCGTAATGGCGATGATTGATCCGACCGGCGGCAGCATTGGCGCTATAATGGCGGCGAAGGGCGAGCTTGAAAAAAATGCAGACCGCATACCCAATCCAGAAATTTTAGCCGAACTAGACCGCGTTAATTCGGCAGCACAGCAAATTTGCAGTGGTCAAAAAGAACTTATGAGTTCAGATAACAAGCCTATCTTACCGCCTCCTGGCCTTGATATGGACGGCGTGACTGCGCAGGAATTACAGCAATGTTTAGAGCGAAATGTCGCTATGGACCCGGTTATTCAAGAATGTGACAGTGCCATGCGCGTCGTTGAAAATATTGAATTGAATGAGCAATATGCGCTGGAAAATGATGCGCAATTTGTGACGGCCGCGAAAATAGAGGCCAGCATAGGCGATCAGGATCGCTTGGTGGAGTTGACCGGTGGTGACGAAGCAGTAGCGGCGGCGGCGGAAAGTTGCAGCAGCTATGCGGTGGATATGGTACGTGAAGGCTTACAGATGCCGCCTGCGATTAATACAATGAGCGCTGAATTCGCAAGCATATCCCATGTTGGATATATGCTCAGCGAAGCGGTTCCGAAGGATGTAGCGATGAGCCAGAACCTCGAGGCCGAACTGTCCCGCCTGAACCGCGAAACAGATTTCTCAATGGGCCGGATGGGGTAAGCACCCTTTCTCCTTTGAAAATAATCGTATTGGCACTACACTTGGTTGTTAACCAAGTTATTAATGCTGATTCATATGTTTAGATTTTTACAAATTTTATTATTACTGATTACGCTTTGTCCGTCTGTGGCTATGGCCCAGAGCGCCGCACAATATTGTAAGGGTAACAAAAATACGGCCAATCTGGTCGGTTGCCTGAATAAATATTATGAGCAGGTTAAAATCAGGCTAGGTAATAATTACGACATCATGCTCAAAACGATCCCGCAAGAAAAAACACCGCTCTTTCGCAATGCTCAACAAAGCTGGATCACGTATCGAGATGATCAATGCGCTTTGGAATCAAGCATTGAAGCTGCCGAATCATTGAAGCGAATTCAAGAACTGCACTGCCTGATTCGCGTGAGTGAGCAGCGCGAAACTATTTTGGATCTAGCGCTCGGAGATGTCGAAGCGCAAAATGTGGCGCAGGGCATTACCCCGCGCTGGGAAAATGTCCTGCACGCAGCGAACGAAGCCATATATTGGCGGAGTAGCAAATATATCAAAGCGGATATGAATTGCGATGGCCGAGCAGAAAATATTGTAACGGGTTTGATAACTGCAGCAGATCAGGATAAAAGCATTTTAAGTACACAATATGTCATTGGCTTGGTTGAATCATCGCCCACAGGAAGGCCTACAGCGCATATTTTCGAAATAAGTGGCAGTGTCGATGACGCCGCGCAAAACTGTTCCAGCATGATAGAGCTTCGTATTAAAGAACCTACTCTTGGCGCAGCCGAGAGCAACCAAACATGCATGCCGATTGGCGTCGAGGTTATCAGGCAGGGTTGCATGTCTTATGATTTAGTGTGGTCCGATAACCGCTTTTCTTTGCAGCCCCAAATCATTGCAACACCCAACCTAGAAGCAGCGGGTAATTAATGGCATTTTCAGTTTGTGTATTTTGTTCGGCATCACCAGATCTTGACCCTGATTTTCAAGATGGCGCTGTCGGGCTTGGCCGCCTTTTGGCAAAAGATGGTCATCAGGTAATTTATGGCGGCAGTCGCTCCGGCCTCATGGGTATGGTTGCGGATGGCGCGGTCGATGAGGGCGGAACCGTCATCGGCGTGATTCCTGATTTTTTGACGAGTAGGGAAATTGCCCATACGGGCCTTGCTGATTTGCATGTCGTTAAAACCATGCATGAACGTCAGATGAAAATGAGCGATCTGTCCGATATATTCGTGGTGCTGCCTGGCGGTTTGGGGACATTGGCCGAGTTTTTCGAGGTGATCACATGGAAGACATTGGGCGTTTATAAAAAACGCGTGATTGTCGTCAATTTGAAGGGTTATTGGGATCCGATGTTGGAAATGATAGAAAAAGCACAAAAATTAGGGTTTCTTCAACAAAATTGGGACACACTATATGAAGTAGTTGGTACTATTGATGGGGTTCCTGGAATTCTTGACCAAATGGCCTCGGACAATTAAATCTTATGTGAGATTGAAATTTCAGGTTGGCCAGAGCGCCTAACCCTGATAAATTTATTAAATATTTTTGGATAATAAAAACAGTGCAGTATTCACACCCAATTGAAAAAGCCAATGAGTTTGCCGCAAAAGCATTCGAGCGCATCCATGAGCTTGAGATTGCGCCGACACCAGAAATTTATGAGCTGTGGTATGTTTATTATTCCGATATCAATCCGGAAATAGTGCGTGCAATTGATGTCCTTGTCTCTAATAACCAGAAAATAACGCCAGAGCGTTGCCGCGAACTGCACCACCGTTTCTTGAGCGAGAGCCG
>JBBKXC010000064.1:0-2517 GCA_037969275.1 Bdellovibrionales bacterium
AAAAAAGCGCCCCTTTATCGCGCCGGAGTAGAGTGGTCATGTGAACCCGAAACCTCGGGCATGGCTTTTACCTTTGATGGTAAAAAAACCCTACTGCCCCAACCCAATTTGCAAGGTACCCATCAGATTGCCAATGCAGGTGCGGCGCTCGCTGCATTAAAAATACTCGAAAAAGATTTTCCTCTGACGCCTTCAGCTATTGCAACGGGTTTACAAGCCATTCATTGGCCGGGTCGATTGGAGCGCCTGAGCGCAGGGCCGCTGCCTGAGATCATGTCACAAAGCTGGGAGCTTTGGTATGATGGCGGGCATAACGATAGCGCTGGCGCAGCCTTAGCGGCGCATATACTCACATGGCAAAAAGAAGCGCCCAAACCGCTGCACCTCGTTCTGGGGATGAAGAGCGATAAAGACCCCGCCGCTTTTTTAAGTGGTATCATCCCGCATCTTCAAAGCTTGAGCCTTGTGCCGCTCAAAGATGTTGGCGGCTGTGTCAAGCCGGTTCAAATTGAACCGCTGTTGAAGGGTCACGACCTTACCTTTCATCCCGAAAGCAACACTATACAAGAGGCTTGCTGTTTCTTGCGTGCGCATTATCCCGAAGGGCGCATATTGATATGTGGCTCACTGTACCTAGCCGAAATGCTGGCATGATTTTAAGGCGCGTCATGGCATTAACAATTATTTGCCGCCCACCTTGCTCTGCTAACTCTTGAAATATAGGCGCTTCGCCGCAATAATTCTAAAAAAACCCTATTTTTCGCCTTAATCTTATCTTATTTTGAAGTCATAGGATGTATAGATTAATGAATGTAATGAGAAAGTAAGAAGATTATGTCACAGAGTATCATACTGGTTGATGACGACCGCAACATCCTGACATCCGTCTCCATGGCCCTAGAAACAGAAGGCTATGCGGTGAAAACTTTTAATGACGGGGAGGCCGGATTGGCGGGAATACTTGAAAACAACCCCGATTTGGTCATCCTAGATATCAAAATGCCTCGGATGGACGGAATTGAAGTTTTAACTAAACTACGCGAAAGCTCAGCGCTTCCGGTTATATTCCTAACCTCGAAAGATGATGAGATTGATGAGGCCATTGGCTTGAGGATGGGCGCTGATGATTATATAACCAAGCCCTTTTCGCAGCGACTTTTGATTGAACGGATTAAGGCGCTACTACGCAGACAAAGCCTTTTACAAAATGCCGGCACAGCGCAAAGCATTAAAAAAGAAGAAGAAAAAATTATACGCGGCAGCCTTTTGCTGGATGATGCGCGGCACCTTTGCGCCTGGAAAGGGCAGCCACTCAACCTTACCGTCACCGAATATCTATTGATCAAAGCCCTTGCTATACGGCCCGGGCACGTAAAAAACAGAGATCAGTTGATTGATATGGCATATGGTGAGAATATTTACGTAGATGATAGAACAATTGATTCCCATATAAAACGTGTCAGAAAAAAATTCAAAGCCCTTGATTCCGAATTCTCCCAGATCGAAACGCTCTATGGGGTCGGATACAAGTACAAAGAAGAATAGACGCTTTCCTTTCCTTTTTAGCGCGCGCAAAAAGCTTCCGCCGCAAAAAGATCTCGACCAGATTCTTGATTTTTACTGGGGAGGAACAGAGCGGCGCATTACTGGCCTTACGCTGCGCATTATCGGCGTAAATGCTGTTGCGCTTTTGATCCTGCTTGTTGGCGTACTTTACCTTGGTCAATCGCAAAACAATCTGATTGAAGCCAAGCTTGAAACATTCAAGGCAGAGATTGAGCTTGTATCTGCGGCGATCGGCGAAGGCTCAGTCGAGGAGCGGCGCGTGCGCTCGCCTAATTATCTAGATCCCCCGACAATCGAAGCCGTATTAAACGAAGACCTTGCCACTAAAATGGTAAAGCGTATGTCCAAAACCATGAAGAAAAGAATTCGCCTTTTTAATCAAGAAGGCACACTTATCGCTGATTCCCATCAACTTGAAGGGCCCACTGGCATTATCGAGATTATAGATCTTGAACCTACCGACCATACATATTACAGCATCCAAATGTTGAAGGACTTTACGGCCTTCATTATATCCCTGTTGCCGGATCGCCGAATTTTGCCGCAATATCCCGATAACGACATACGCCATAGCATGGATGATAGCGACACGCGCGATGCCATGCGCGGGCAGATAAGCCTTTCGGCTTGGCTCAATGATGATCGGCGCATTTTGCTCTCCGCGGCGGCCCCCATCATCCATGATAGCCAAATCATGGGCAGTATATTGCTTACCCGCGTTGCCAGAGATATTGAAGAGGGCATTATCACGGTCTGGATTGACATTCTTAAAGTGTTTTTAGGGACGCTTACAATTACGATCATTCTCTCCATCTATCTTTCCGGCGCTATTGCGCGCCCCCTCAAGCGCTTGGCACGGGCGGCTGAAAAAATCCGAACGGGTCAATCAAGCGGCGATGATATTCCAGATTTAAGCTATCGCCATGATGAAATTGGCGAGCTTTCGGTTGT
>JBBKXC010000065.1:0-8672 GCA_037969275.1 Bdellovibrionales bacterium
CGGGCGTGGCCTTGGCGATCGGAACCTTGATGGTTGTTTGGTTGCTGGTTGCCGCCGCGAGCGGCGAGGCAGCTTATAATGTATTTATGGATTTTGCGCTTTCACCGATTGGGCAAATCGTGCTCTTTGGCTGGTCTTTTGCGCTGTATTTTCATATGTGCAATGGCGTGCGCCATTTGATCTGGGATACAGGCAAGCTATTTGAAATAAAGAAAGCTAAGTTCGCAGGCGTTATTGTTGTTGTGGCTGCGCTGTCTCTGACGGCGCTGACATGGTTTTTAGCCACGATTTAAACACGGGAGATTTACGATGAAAAAATATGGTTTCCTATTTCTGACTACGTTGTGCCTGATTGGCGCGGGTGGCACTCAAGTTTTAGCGCAAAGTAGCGGCAATGCCCCTGGTCAAAGAAGTATGACCGATGAGCGCGTTCCAGAAGCGCCGCAGCTGAAAAAGCGTATTTTCAAAAAGCCGCCTCTTTATGTCACGCAGCCAAAGGCTGAGCCCGAGGTCGCGGCTGAAGGCAATGCCGAGCCTGGCTCCAAAGATGCGGGGGAACAAAATACGGGCGCTTCAGCTGATGCACCTGCTGAGCCCGCTGCCAAAGAAGGCGCAGAAAAGAATGTCTTTGAAAAAGCGCAAGATAAAATGGTCTCCGAAGAAGACAAAGAAAAAGCGCATGCAAAAAGTTTAGCCGAAGAGGTGGCTGAAGCCGAGGCTAAGTTTAATGCGCAAGCTACGGAAGAATATGAAGAGGGTGAGCCTGTTGATAGCAGTTATAAGCCGACCCCCAAAAAACAAGACATGGAAACATTCAAGCAAGATTATATGGCACGTCAAAAAGCCGAGAATAGAAACTAGAGGGTAATATGAAGTTAAAATGGGAAGATCATGGCATGAAAACACCGCTGGCGCGCGCCCGCGGGCTTGGCTCTGCCAAAGAGGGCACCAATCATTGGTTTATGCAGCGCGTGACCGCGATTGCGAATATTCCGCTTATGATCTGGCTAATCTATAGCGTGCTTGATATGCGCGGCGCAGGTTATTCTGAATTTACCTATTGGCTCGGCCAGCCTATGAATGCGATTTTGATGATCTTGGTTATTTTGTCGACCTTCTATCACGCAAAGCTAGGTTCGCAGGTCGTCGTTGAAGATTACATTCATAATGAAGGCTTTAAAATGGTGAAGCTAATCGGGATGAAGTTGTTTTTCTTTGGCGCTGGCGTGGCGTGCATCTTCTCTATCTTGAAAATTGCGCTGTAATGTTTATGAAGGGTTTTCTCCTGAGTATGGCAGGGACGGCCCTTTTGTGTTTCCCGGCAAAGGCCGCGGAGCAAACAGCGTTTATTGACGAGATACCGGATTTTTTGCAGATCAGTGTGGCTGGAATTCTTCCGGGTAATGGGTCGCAATATTGCGCTCCTGCGGCGGTGGCCAATTCATTTGCGTGGATTTCCGGCCGTCAGGAAAATATAAAATCTATTGTTAAAACGCTTGCCACAGCGGGTTATATGGATACGAGCCTGAATAACGGCACCGATGTTATCGGGGTGATGAACGGCGCGGACCGCTATGCGAAAAAGCATATGGATGGGTATCGTTCGATGGAATATTACGGCTGGCGGCCTTATCCTTCTCGCTTGAGCGGCCATAACGCACCGCCTGCTCTGGACTGGATTATTGATGGTGCGCGCCAGAATGCGGCGCTTTGGCTCAATATCGGATGGTACGAAAAAGTGGGTGCGGATTATCGGCGTATCGGTGGGCATTGGGCCACATTGGTTGGCTATCAGGATGCTGGACAAACCTTGATCCTGCACGATCCATCGCCGCGCGCGGGCACGACATTCGAGAATGAATATGTCGAAATATCTGTAATTGATCAAGGAAGCCTAACTGGTAATAATAGGGGGCTTCCGGTTTCGGCGGCGGGATATATTTCCCTTGAAAAGGGAATGCATATTAAAACAAATGCGGATTTGGCTATCATTGATGGCGCCGTGAAAATGGAATTTTAAGTAACGTAAAAAGGTAAGAAAAAATGGAATCCTATGAAATCGTAGATCATGAATATGATGTTGTTGTTGTCGGCGCTGGGGGCGCTGGGCTTCGCGCAGGTTTTGGTTGCGCGGAAAAGGGTCTGAAGACGGCGATTATTTCAAAGGTTTTCCCGACGCGCTCCCATACAGTAGCTGCGCAGGGCGGAATTTCAGCCTCTCTTGGGAATATGGGCGAAGATGATTGGCGCTTTCATATGTATGACACGGTTAAGGGCTCTGACTGGCTGGGCGATCAGGACGCGATTGAATATATGTGCCGCGAGGCCGTTCCGGCGATTATCGAGCTTGAGCATTACGGCGTGCCGTTTTCACGCACAGCGGCTGGTAAGATTTACCAGCGCGCTTTTGGCGGTATGACGACCCATTACGGCAAAGGCACGGCGCAGCGCACCTGCGCGGCGGCTGACCGGACGGGCCATGCGATTTTGCATACCCTTTACACGCAGGCGCTTAAGCATAGAGCCGAGTTCTTTATCGAATATTTTGCGCTCGATTTGATTATGAGCGATGACGGCCAATGCCTTGGGGTCATGGCTTGGAATTTGGATGATGGAAAAATTCACCGCTTCCGCGCGCATCAGACTATTTTGGCGACGGGCGGTTATGGCCGTGCTTACTTCTCATGTACATCGGCGCATACATGCACAGGTGATGGCGGCGGTATGGTTGCACGTGCTGGTATTGCCTTACAGGACATGGAGTTCACGCAGTTCCACCCGACAGGAATTTATGGCGCGGGCTGTTTGATTACCGAAGGCGTGCGCGGCGAGGGCGGTTATCTGACGAATTCTGAAGGCGAGCGCTTCATGGAGCGTTATGCACCGAGCGCCAAAGATCTCGCGTCCCGCGATGTCGTTTCGCGCTCTATGACCATCGAAATTCGTGAAGGTCGCGGCGTTGGTGAGGGCAAGGATCACATCCATTTGAACCTCATGCATCTTGATCCAGATATTATTCATTCGCGCCTTCCCGGCATTGCCGAATCTGCGCGTATTTTCGCTGGTGTGAATGTGGAGAAGGAGCCTATTCCTGTGTTGCCGACCGTGCATTACAATATGGGCGGTATTCCGACTAACTTCCGCTGTGAAGTGATTAACCCGACCAAGAAAGACGCCAATTCGACAGTGCCGGGCTTGATGGCTATTGGTGAGGCGGCGTGCGTATCTGTGCATGGCGCGAACCGTCTTGGCTCGAACTCTCTTCTTGATCTGGTTGTATTCGGCAGAGCGGCTGCTATTCGCGCTGCTGAAACTGTGCGCCCCGGCATGCCGCACCGTCCGTTCATGGGCGATGATGGCACTAAAGCGCTGGCGCGTCTCGATCATTTCCGTCACGCGAAAGGCGATACCACGACCGCTGAGCTTCGTGGGCATATGCAAAAAACAATGCAAGACCATGCCGCCGTTTTCCGTACAGGCGATGTACTGAATGAAGGTGTGACCAAGATTGATAAAATTTATCAAGGCAAACATGATTTGAAGGTTACGGATCGCTCTATGATCTTTAATACCGATCTCGTAGAAACGCTGGAGCTGGATAATTTGCTCGATCAAGCGGTTGTCTCAATGCACTCCGCCGCTAACCGTGAGGAATCACGCGGCGCGCACGCCAGAGAGGATTTCCCTGACCGCAATGACACAACATGGATGAAACACACAGTAACGTGGATTGATCCGGCGGGTAAAGTCACCATTGATTACCGCCCGGTCATCATGCAAACCCTGACCAATGAAGTCGAAGCATTCCCACCTAAGGCGCGTGTTTATTAAACAGTATCCGATTTAAAAAGGAAGCATATGACCAGCGCAGAAATTAATGTTCTCACTTTGAATGAGTTTATCACGCGCATTCAAAACGCGCTGGCGCAGGGTAATAAGGACGATGTTTTAAGGCTGGTCTCTATTTTGATGGATTCTTATCCTCAAAATGTGGACGCGAATTTCTTTGCTGGGCGTATTTATTTTGAGATGGATCATTACAAGGAGGCGCTGGGGTGTCTCGTGCATGCGCTGAACTTGAAAACGGTGCATATGCAGGCGCAGGAATACTTTCTCTACACACTGTATTTTTTGAAAAAATATGAAGTTAGTCCCGCAATATCATGCCATTTTATTTCAATCTTGAACGACCCCGCAAGTCTTAACCCTGATTTGATCGAGCGCGTTTGGGCGCAGATGTTAAAAAATGACGCCAGCTATGGTCCTGTGATTGAAAAAGCGCAAAGCATGGATCATGCTGCGTTTCAAAGTTGGTGGCATGATTTACCGCGAGGCGACATTGAAAAACTGACGTCTTCGTTACTTCTTGGCGGCATGACGATCAAGATGGTGCCGGATGTTAACGTCGAAAACTATCTGGTCAAACTCCGCGCCATGCTATTGAGCGTTGCTGTTTCTGGTACTGAGGTCGACAAGGTATTCTATGAGCCGCTGGCTTTGGCTATGGGGGAGTGCTGCTTTAATAATGAGTATCTTTTTAATGTGAGCCCGGAAGAACAAAGCGCATTAAACGACCTTGTCGAGCGTGCGAAAAACGGGAAGACCGATGTCTTTTCGATTGCCGTGATTGCTTCCTATGCGCCGCTTTATGCGTTTCCTGAAATCATAAAATTGACGCAAAAGAAATTCCCTAAATTTGCAGGCAAGGCGCGCTTGGCTACGCTGATGCGCCAGCAGGTTTTGGATATTGAGGCCGAGCGCGAAGCGGCTTCGCAGATTAGGACGCTGGCGCAAATTGATGATGAAACATCACGTGAAGTCAGGCAGCAATATGAGGAAAATCCTTATCCGCGCTGGCGTTTGCTGCGCGGCGCGCATAAAGATGAGATGGCGCATAAAATTGATGGGCTTGTTAAGGGGAATGTCGATATTCTTATTGCGGGCTGCGCTACTGGGGAATATCCGATTAATGTGGCGCTCACCTATCCCAAATCCCGCGTGACGGGCATTGATTTAAGTCTGGCCAGTCTTGGTTATGCCAAGCGAAAAGCGAATGAGTTCAAGATAAGAAATCTGGAATTTATTCAGGGTGATATTCTGGATTTGGCCAAACTGGGCAAGACATTTTCTGTGATCGAAAGCGTTGGCGTCATCCACCATATGCGCGAGCCGGAAAAAGGCTTGGAAGCATTATTGAGCGTGCTTGAGCCGGGCGGGCATATCAAGCTTGGTCTTTATAGCGCTTTAGGGCGCAAGCATATAACGCAGTGCCAAAAAGCATTTGTAGAGCAGGGATTTGCCGCCGATCCGCAAGGCATGCGCGATGCGCGGCGCTATGTTTTATCATTGGAAAAAGACCATCCCTTCCGCAAGATGGAGGGATATAGCGATTTTTACAGCATGTCGATGCTGCGCGATATGCTGTTTCATGTCGAAGAGCATTGTTTCAGCATTCCTGCGATTAAGGCTATGCTGGAAAGGCATGATCTGGAATTTTTGGGCTTTACCGATCATGGAATTAGTGAGGCGCCAGCGCTTTACCAAGGCATGTTTCCAGATAATCCAGCGATGGATAACCTCGATAATTGGGCCAAGTTAGAGCAAGAATACCCCGATAGTTTTGTCGGCATGTATAAATTCTGGACCCACAAAATCATTTGACATAAGCGCTTGTTTTTCGTAATATCCACGTAATTGGTGACGAGGATAAGATTTTGAAAACTTCTAGAAGATCATTTTTACGCGGCGCGGCGGCTTTACCGACTATTGCTGTGACGGGCGGCGGCAGCGTTGCTGCTGCGGGCTCGGCTGGCGCTATCCTGAATGGCGGCGCATTAGCCGCTGCCTTGAGCGCTGCTGAGCGCAAAGCGAGAGCCATGACAAGTTTGGCGCGGCATGGCGGCTTTCCTTATGGATCGATCTATCATATTTTAAATCGAGAACGCGTAGGTGCTGAAAGCATAGAATCTATAGGCGAGCGGGTATTTAATGGTGGAGCGTACAGGCGTTCTAAGAACGTAGCAAATGAGACAGCCAAAAATAGTAATAAGCGATTGGGGCCAATAGATTTCGATCGTGACGCTACTTTTCTTCGTAATCTAAAGTCTTTTCCGCAAGATGTGCCATTACTGGATATTATCTCCACGGATGTTTTAAGTGAAACCAGAGAGACCTCTGAAGACAGCCATCCTTATAACCGTTTTTTTTCCAGAATGTACGGGAGACCGGCTGATTTTGCATCGGCCGAAGATGTCGCTGATTTGCGTGATTTTTTATCAAAGCATTGTGAAGAGCATACGACTGCGGCAGATTTATCCTTAAAAATGCATGGTTATTTTTTAAAGCTTTCTCGGCATTTTATTGATCACCCAACTGAATTTGCGAAGGACTATAGAAAAGGATCATATGTCGCAGAAGATTTGGGTAGGCTCGTTAAAAGTTCTGCGGGTGAATTAAGCGAGGGGGCGCAAGGCATCTTGGCAGAATTAGATCAGCGAAAAAATAAATATTCCGAAGCATCGGCGCGCCTATACAAAATACGAAATGATAGAGGGCTTGAAGCGCAAAGGAAGGCTCGGGAGGCGCAACAGACTTTAGCTGAGAAAGAGCGCATTGAAAGAGAAGAGCGCCATAGAGTTCGCATGGCGGAGCAAAGTGAAGCCAACAAAAAAGCGGAATTCAAGCGTCAGGAAGAACTTCAGAAAAAAAGAACGCAGCCAGATGCAAGAGAGCGCTTCGAGGTGTTTCTTATGGATAGTGATGGCGGAGATTATATGGCCACGCTTGCTAATAATGCGGGTATGGCTCGCTTAACATTACTGGACTGGTTTCAGTTGGCGCAGGAAATTGACCCGCACAGTGCGAAACCAAAAGATGTTGAGCTTCGCTGTGGCGGCAAAATGGTGGCCTTTCATAACCCGAAGGTTGATCGAGCCATTAAGGCTCTGATGAAAAATACACATAAAGGTGATTGGTTCAAAGTAACCTTGCCGAACCGCCGCATGGGCGTAGATTTGAACGAGAGACCGGAAATTTCAGGGCCATGAGCACATCAAGAAGGGCATTTCTAAGGGGCGCGGCGGCATTGCCAGCTGCAGTTGTCACGGGCGGCAGCTCTGCCGCTGCGGCGGGGGCTACGCAGGCGGCGATGGCGGGGGCTGGTTTGGCAACGGCCTTAAGCGCTGCAGAGCGAAAAGCGCGCGCGGCGCTTGCATTAGTACGGCACGGCGGTTTCCCGAGTGGTTTTATCTGGAACGTTTTAGACGGCAAGCTGGGTGCAAATGATATTGAGCCTGTAAAAGCAAGTATAGATAGAATGTTGGGCGGCGGAGCGCTGGTGCGCTCTGTAAAGGATGAAGGCTATGGCACAGATAAAATCACTTATAAGCGCGAAGCTGGTATTTTTTATAGCTTGAGAGACTTGCCTCGTGATGTGCCGCTTCGGGATATCATTTCAACCGAAATGTTTCGAGAGGCAATCAGCGAAGGCCATGCAAACCCCTATCTTGACGAAATTTCAGAAAATATGGCGGAAAGCGATATTCAAAACTTTCTTGAGGCTATTGGGCCTTATTGCGACGAAGACACTACGGCGGCTGACTTAGAAAGACAGGGGCTGGTGTATTTTGAAAAATTAGCGCGAAATTTTCTGGAGAACCCAAAAGATTTCGCCGAAGAGTATTACCAAGGCTCGGCTGTGGCAAATGGATTAAGGGGAATTCTAACCAAAGGCACAGGCATTCGCGAAGAAAACGCTCCCATTAACGATATACTGGAGAAACTGGAAGAGAAGAATTTTAGATACCAAAAGGCACATGAGCTTATGGCGCGCCGCTGCTATTTAAGGAATGAAAAAAGAGATGCTCCCAAAAGGGAGCGCGAGCGTCGTGAAAAATTGCAGCAAAAAAGAGATGAAGGTATCGCGTTAGATACCGATAAGCAGCACCGCAAAGCGACCCCTTCTGCGCGAGAACGTTATGATGTGATGATTTTGCGCGGTGAAAAGGGAGAGTATCTGCTAGATCAACGTTTGATCGGGCGCATTCTCAAAATGGATTGGCTTCAATTCGTACAGGAGATTGACCCTGAAAATGCTAAAGCCTCGGATGTTGAGCAGCGAGCTGGCGGTCTTATGGTTGCCTTTCATAATGCCAAAGCCATTGAGTTTGTTGAAAGCCCCGAGCATCGGCGCAGTAATGGCAAGATCAGGTTATCTCTCCCCAATCGCCGCATGGGCACTGACCTGAACGATCAACCGGATTTCGACATCTAGCTAAAGACAAATCCCCCGCATGTGGTTTACATGCGAGGGATTTAAGTGGCGGGGTAGTGGGGTAGGTAGAGTGGGTAATTTAGTTCATTTTGTTGTGCTGAACTGGC
This sequence comes from Bdellovibrionales bacterium, assembly GCA_037969275.1. GTDB lineage: Bacteria > Pseudomonadota > Alphaproteobacteria > Micavibrionales > Micavibrionaceae > UBA2638. Next base: position 8,380 of record JBBKXC010000065.1, read on the forward strand.
ATCGCTTTATTCAGCTCATCATCGCGCCAGTATTTGTTTCCTTGCACCATCGCTTGCGCCATAAGGCCTGTATCGGTCATCTGATAGATGCGAACGCCTGGTTGAACGCCTTCAGTCGCATTCAAATCACCGCCCTTTTCACCTGATTTGGCAGACGCATCGGCTGTGCCGCTAAGGTCTAAGCCTGTTGTTACAAAGCTATTGAAGGCATCGGCTGTGTGGAATACAAAAACTGTGTCCACATCTTTCGCGCCAAGACCAATGCCGACGCCGGCTTTAGCCATCTGCATGTA
>JBBKXC010000066.1:0-14690 GCA_037969275.1 Bdellovibrionales bacterium
TTGATGACGCTGGAGCGCTCGCCATTCGAGGCCACGCATATTTTTTGCCCGTTCTTTACGCAAAGCGCCAGCAATTCCGCCGCGCCGGCAATGGCTGAAAGCCCCAAATCCATCTGCGCTTGCGCCCGTCCAACATAGGTTTCAGAGGTAATTTTTTCGGAAAGATCGAGATTATGCACTGCTTCGATCTGGGCGCGAATAGCGCTCAATGTGAGGCCGGTAAAGCGCTCAAGGCAAATATCGGGGGTATACTCATTCAAGCCCTGCTCTATCAACATGTCCGAAATGACAGTATTATACAGCCGCTCGCTATCGACCAGCGTTCCGTCGCAATCAAAGATAATAAGTTCAGGCATTACAGGCCGTTGACCGGCGCGGTTTCTGTTTTGATAAGATGTCTTGCGACGAGTTCCTGCGCCAAAAATTTATGCATGGCGATACTACGCGCCGCGGCGAGTGCTTCAGCATTCTGCCCCAACCCTTCGGGCGCTTGCTTCATGGCCTTTTGGCGCGCTTCTTCCAGAATAGCCACATTGTTGCGTGAGCGCGTGTAGCCCAGCGCATCACAAATTTCAGCCGCCATCTCTAAATACCGGATTTTTTCTTCTACAGCATCGTTAAGCTTACGCTTATGCATTTCCAAAGCGTTTGTGGGCTCTTCACCCGTAATTTCTGCCTTAGCGTGCAGTCCAAAAATTTGTGTATTGTCCATGTTATGCTCCTAAGCGATACAATCAGTTATCAAACCGCAAACTAGGAAAACGTCACCCTTATGTCAATATATTTCACTTATATGCTATAAAACATGGCTTTTGAGCGTATAAGCCAATTGACATAAAACTATAAATGCCTTATAAATAAGCATGCAAAAAACAGAAAATCTTCAGCCAAACACCCCCATGACGCGCGCAAATGATCTTGATGGTCTTATCGCCGCTGCTCTTCCGGGGTTGCACATGACGCCCGCGCTTTTCGCAGAAATGCTCCCTGAACTCGATCACAGCACGGTTTTAAACCTTCTGGATTGCTACGAATATAGCGAGAACGAGGACATTTGGCGCTTTCTGGATGAGACATTTAAAGATTTTCGCCTTAAAAACGGTATTGCTATTTATCCATTCCTGAATAAACAAGAGCCGATTGAATATATAGAGGCCAGAATTGCAGATAACCCCGATCATCATAAAGCAGCGGCCATTCTTGATATTTTGGATAGAGCCTATGAAAAATTTCCGGCCTACGCCGCCAAGGCAGTAAAAAATCTTGATCCCGCCCGCAGCGATAAAGCGTTCCGCGATCTCATAAGCCCGCACGCAAAACCCTTAATGCAAGCTGTCATGGATCACCCTCAATACGGAGAATCCCTCATCGGGCCCGTATTTGCTACCTTTGCAGAGCTAACGCCCGCTTATACAGAGATGCAACAAAAGGGTCTCGAAAAATTTGCCGCGCTTTATATAGACAATTTCACTTTGCTGCGCGCTATTAGCAAAAATATCGCCGATCTTGAGGATGAGAGCCGTGAATTTTCACTCGCGCTCGATTTCAACCGCGATTACGAGATTTTAAAACTAAAGCGCGAGAATGCTCTCATCATCGAAAATATGCTGGCACAATCTTTTGGCACGCAAATTCTGAAAAACGCGCTCAATAGTGAGCCTTCTTTCATAGCAATGCATGAAGATGGGAAAATAACCTATGGCACGGCATTTTTACCGCGCATTGACGAGAGCGAGTTTCTGGATGTCATTATGCATGAATTTTGTCATCACCTCCAAGATTGCGCCATGGATGAGTCCCTGCCAGAGCCTGATAATCTAAACTTACAGGACTGGCGCGACATGGCGCTTTATTTCCGTGATGATTTTTACAAAAATCCAAGCGCCTCGGCGGAAAATACGCTCTATCGTCAAAATGTTACAGAGCGCGATGCCAACCGCTTTGCCGCTGGCGGCGCGCAGATTCTAAAAGACGCTCTAAACGCTCCCATTACCTACGATTAAATCATCGCCATGCCGCCATTGACATGAATGGTCTGGCCTGTGACATATCCGGCTTCGTCTGACGCCAAATAGACCGCAGCGCTGGAGATATCGGCGCTGGCGCCCATCTTTCCGGCTGGAATTTTTGCATTGATCGCTTCTTTTTGTGTATCGTTCAGCGCTTCTGTCATGGGGGTGGCAATAAATCCTGGCGCGATACAGTTCACTGTAATGCCTCTTGAAGCTATTTCCTGCGCCATTGCTTTGCTCCAACCAATAACGCCCGCTTTGGACGCCACGTAGTTACACTGCCCCGGATTACCCGTAACGCCGACAACGGAAGAGATATTGATAATGCGGCCCCAGCGGCGCTTCATCATGCCGCGCTGCACGGCTTTACCAAGCTTGAACGTCGAGGTCAGGTTTACATCAATGACTTCCTGCCATTCATCATCCTTCATACGCATCGAAAGGTTATCGCGGGTTAGTCCGGCGTTATTCACCAGAATATCAATCTGGCCCATGGCTTCATCGGCGGCTTTCACAAGCGCGTCAATGTCCTCGGGCTTAGAGAGATCGGCAGGCAGCACAGAAACGCGGCTCCCCAACTCTTTCGCCAATTCTTCGAGCTTGGCCGTATTACGCCCCGAAATACCAACATGCGCCCCTTGCGCGTGCAAAGCCTTGGCAATTTCCCCGCCAATACCGCCTGTTGCGCCTGTTACCAATGCGCATTTACCTGTTAAATCGAACATGAATCTCTCCTTAAATGTAGTGCCTGCGAGACTAAGCCAAGCTCCGCAGTGCGGCAAGTCAAAAAAATTGACATTACATATTAAATAAAATATGACTAATACTTAAAGATCAATTGAGGAGACACGATATGCAAAACTCTGGCCCACACAGCTTAAACAGAGCCTTCGTCAAAAGCGAAGCACAAAAACCCACGGAAATGGAAAAATATATTGATTCAATTCGCAGCAATGCCGAACAAAAAATCAAATATTTTTTAGCTGCGGTAGAGATTTGCACGGAGCTCGGTTATGATGGCAAAAATATTTCGCCCCGAGATATAAATGAGGCTATTGAGAGGGTATCGACCAATAATGGTTATGCCCATGGAGATAGTTATAAACCTTTCGATCCAGACATGGCTTTTCCAGACAAAGACGGGATGAAAATGTATTTTGAGAAAAATTTACCCCAACTCGGCTACAAAAAATTACCCGTTCCTGTAGAACCTGAATTCGAATTATAACATTTTTTAAACACCCCGGCTCGACCGGGGTTTTTATTATTTCAACTTCTTGATTAGCGCTTCAATGCCCTCAGGCGTTCCGACGCTTTCACAAGCAACCTCTTTTTCAATGCGGCGCACGAGGCCGGAAAGCACTTTACCCGCGCCGATCTCGGTCATTTCTTCAACGCCTTGCTCTTTCATCCAGATGATAGATTCGCGCCAGCGCACTGTGCCTGTGACCTGCGCCACCAGTAATTCACGAATTTCATCGGGGTCTTGCGTTGGCAATGCCGTGACATTGGCCACAACTGGGATTAAAGGCGTCATCAATTTCGCGCCAGCCAGCGCCTCTTGCATTGCATCCGCAGCGGGTTGCATTAATGCGCAGTGGAACGGCGCAGACACAGGAAGCTCGACCGCGCGTTTTGCACCTTTTTCCTGCGCCAGAACGATAGCCGCTGCTACTGCTCCCGCATGACCGGAAACCACCACTTGCCCGACAGAGTTATCATTCGCGGCCTCACAAATCTCGCCATTCGAAGCCTCAAGCGCAATTGCTTTGACCACATCGAAATCAAGACCGAGAATGGCCGCCATCGAGCCTACACCAAAGGGAACGGCTTGCTGCATCGCATCGCCGCGAATGCGCAACAGCCTTGCTGTTTCTTCTATCTCCAGCGCGCCTACGGCTGTCAGAGCCGAATATTCACCTAATGAGTGTCCAGCAACAAAGGAACAAATCTCTTCGATTTTAATGCCGCCCTGTTTCTTGAGAACTTCGATCACAGCCATAGAAACGGCCATGAGCGCGGGCTGCGTATTGGCTGTCAGGTTCAAATCATAGTCCGGCCCTTCCAGAATTATCTTGGTGAGCTTTTGCGAAAGGGCGTCATCAACGCGCTCGAATACTTCTTTGGCTTCTTTGAAACTTTCGATCAATTCCTTACCCATACCGATGAATTGTGAGCCCTGACCGGGGAAAATGAATGCGCGTGACATATTGCTCTATGCTCCATATTTGATTCTTAATGGGTCATATCATAAGAAGTTAGCGCAGAATTACTATGCCAAAATTGAGAAATGTCTTGATTTATAGGGATAATTCCGTCTATATACCCCTCAATCATGTCATAAGACTGATAAAACCTTGCTGGTAACATGTTGTTGCCGGCTGAATTTGCATCTTAAAAGCCGCTTAATTTTGGCGGTTTTGGCAAAGGAACCCGAAAGGAAAACATATGCCGTTCTATGAAACCGTGTTTATTTCACGTCAGGATCTAACGGAATCTCAGGTTAAAGACTTAACTTCTGATTTCGAGAAAATCATCAAAAAAGAAGGTGGTAAAGTTGCCAAGACCGAACAATGGGGTCTACGTACACTTGCTTACCGCATCAACAAAAGCCGTAAAGGTCATTACACATTGATCGAAACCGATGGCCCAGCCTCGGCCATTATCGAGCTCGAGCGTAATATCCGCCTGAACGAAGATGTGGTTCGCTTTATGACCATCAAACTTGAGAAACCTACAGAAGGCCAGTCCATTATTTTGGACAAAGGCACCAGCAAATACGATAACGATGAGAAGGAGGCCGCATAATGAGTGCAGCAGACGCCCCTACAGTAAAACGTCCATTTTTCCGCCGCAAGAAAACTTGCCCGTTCAGTGCGCCTAATGCTGAGCCGATTGACTGGAAAGATGTTAAAACACTTGGCCGCTATATTTCAGAGCGTGGCAAGGTTGTCCCCAGCCGCATTACTTCTGTTTGCCAGAAGAAACAGCGCGTGTTGGCCATAGCAATCAAACGTGCGCGTCACATGGCTCTTTTGCCATATGTGCGTCACGATAATGACAGATAAGGAAGATTAGACATGGCACAAACACAAGTCATTCTTTTAGAGAAAATCGGTAAACTTGGTGGAATGGGTGATGTTGTCACCGTTAAGCCAGGCTATGCCCGTAACTATCTATTGCCGCAGAAGAAAGCTTTGCGCGCGAGCAAAGAAAACATTGCGTATTTCACAGCTCAGCGTAAACACCTTGAGGCAGAAAACGACAAAACACGTAAGGAAGCCGAGAAACTTTCAGCTAAAATTAAAGACATGAAAGTTTCTATTATTCGTCAGGCATCCGAAGGTGGTCAGCTTTACGGTTCAGTAACGTCCCGTGACATTGCAGACCAAATCAATGCGAATTCCGACGTTAAAGTCGAGCGTTCCATGATTAGCCTTAACGACAACTTCAAGATGATTGGGCTTTTCGATATCGATGTGGCTTTGCACCCTGAAGTTTTGGTTAACGTAACCGTCAACATCGCGCGTTCTGATGAAGAAGCCAAGACACAGGCCGATACTGGCCGCGCTCTTGTTGCTGGCGCTAATGACGTTGTTGTTGAAGAAACAATTTCTGGTGACGAGCAGTTGGAAGAAGTGCTGGAAGACAGCGCTTTGGAAACGCAAAAAGAGAAAAAGGCGAAAGCTGCAGAGAAAGACGCTGAAGACGAAGTCAAAGCTGTTAAATCTGCTGAAAAATCTGCTGCGAAAGCTGCGAAAAAAGCTGCTAAAGCTCCTGAAGAGGAAGAAGAAGTGGTTACAGAAATGGGCGCTTCTGACGACGAGTAAAATTTACTCACTACCAACAAGATACAAAAAAACCCTGCTTCATGCGGGGTTTTTTTATGACGCCGATGACGACGCCGGCAAAAACACCACGACTATCCCCGTTATTCACACCCCTTAAAAAGTTAAAACTGGTATAGGAGCGCTTCGGGGTGCTAGGTTTTTTTCATGGAAACATCAAACGCCCTTCACTACACCGATCTTGCCGATCCGCATAAACCGGATAATACGGCTTACCGCACATTGCCGCATAACCTTGAGGCTGAGCAAGGGCTGTTGGGCGCGCTGCTCATTGATAACCGTGGACTTGAAAGGGTCAGCGATTTCTTAAAACACGTTCATTTCTTTGTGCCTGCGCATCAACGTATCTATACGGCGATCATGACTTTAGCCGATCGCGGCCAAAATGCTTCGCCCGTTACCCTCAAGAATTACTTTGAAAAAGACGATGATTTGAAAGATGTCGGCGGCGCCGAATATCTGGCCGATTTGGCCGCAAATGTCGTGAGCGTTATCAACTCCGAAGACTACGCCAAGAGCATTTACGACCTGCATATGCGCCGCGAGCTCATTATGCTTGGCGAAGAAATCGTCAATGAATCCTATGACATTAATCTTGATGCCGATGCGAACAGCACGCTCGAGATGGCCGAAGGGCGCTTATTCTCGCTGGCCGAGAGCGGCGATACGCGCGGCGGTTTCATTACATTGCGCGATTCAGTCGTGACCGCTATCGAGCTCGCCGAAAAAGCTTATAAAACAGATGGCCATGTAACGGGCGTTACAACTGGTCTTCGTGATATGGACAAAAAACTCGGCGGTTTGCAAAATTCAGATCTTCTCATTTTGGCCGCGCGGCCTTCCATGGGTAAAACATCGCTGGCCGTAAACATAGCGTTTAACGCTGCCAAAAAATATGCCGAAAGCGGTGGGAAAGAAGGCGGCATTGTCGGCTTTTTCTCACTCGAGATGTCATCAGACCAGCTCGCAACCAGAATTCTTTCCGACCAATCGGGCATTTCCGGCGATTCCATTCGTAAAGGGAATATCCGCCAGGATGATTTCCGCAAATTTGTCGAGGCCTCACAGGTTCTCTCGCAAATTCCACTGCATATTGATGATACGCCAGCCCTAACAATCGGCGCCGTGCGCCAGCGTGCGCGCCGTTTGAAACGCCAGCACGGTTTAAGCCTTCTAATCATCGATTATCTCCAGCTTTTGCGCGGGAATGGTTCGAAACAAAGCACGGAAAACCGCGTCAACGAGGTCTCGGAAATTACGCGTGGCCTTAAGGCTATTGCCAAGGAACTCAACATCCCTGTTATTGCCCTGTCCCAGCTTTCACGTGCCGTCGAACAGCGTGAAGATAAACGCCCGCAGCTTTCCGACCTTCGCGAATCAGGATCAATCGAACAAGACTCGGATGTCGTGATGTTCATTTACCGCGAGGAATACTATCTTTCCCGTACCGAGCCGGAAGTCGGCACGGAAAAACATCTTGAATGGCAAGACCGCATGGGCAAGGCGCATAATGTGGCCGAAACCATTATTGCCAAACAGCGTCACGGCCCCATCGGCACGGTTAAGCTCTACTTCGATTCGAACTTAACGCGCTTTAGTGACCTTGATATCGCCCATAGCGATATGGATTAATTGGCGCCGTTAATAAGACAATGAGCATCAGCCCCTATTCCAACACCAGAAAACAAGCAGGCCAGCTGGTCATTAATTTACAAGCGCTGCAAAATAACTATCAGCTTTGCCGCGATAAGGTTGGCTCGCATTGCGAAGTCGGAGCAGCCGTTAAGGCCGATGCTTACGGCATTGGCATTAAAGAGGCCGCCCCCGCACTTTACGCTTCGGGCTGTCGCACTTTTTTTGTTGCCACGCTCGATGAAGGGCTAAACTTACGCAAAATCCTACCCGATCATGATGTAAAGATTTGCGTGCTGAACGGCCTGCAAGCAGACGCGGAAGAGATTTTCGATTTTCATACTTTAACGCCCGCGCTGAACTCACTTGAGGAGATTGAGCGTTGGGCGCAATATTCCAAACGCACGCGCCCTTATTTGAAATGTTTTTTGCACATTGATACTGGCATGGCGCGCCTTGGATTATCAGAAGCCGAAACGCTCAGTGTTAAATCCCGCGCCGGCGAGCTCGCCAATATTCTGGATATCGAAGTAGTGATGAGCCATTTCGCCTGCGCCGATGAAAAAGGTCACCCGATGAATGATCTTCAGTTCGAGCGCTTTGAAGAGGCCGCCGAGCCGTTTTTAATAGCCAAAAAATCGCTCGCCAATTCCTCTGCAATCTTTCGTGATGAAAAATATCATTTCGATCTGGCACGTCCGGGCATGTGCCTTTATGGCCTTAACCCAACGCCCGAGCAGGACAACCCCATGCAAGATCTGGTCACACTCGATGTACCGTTATTGCAGACCCGCACGCTCAAAGCGGGTGAAAGCGCAGGGTATGGCGCGGGCTGGGTGGCGGATAAAGATACGCTGCTCGGCACGGTGCAGCTTGGCTATGCCGATGGGTTTTTAAGGTCGCACAGCAATGCGGGCGCGCTTTACTGGCATAATTACAAATGCCCGATTGTGGGGCGCGTTTCCATGGATTTAACCATCGTTTCTCTGGAAGAAGTGCCCGAAGCTATGCGTCCGATTGCTGGGGATCTTTTAGAAGTTTTGGGGCCGCACCAAAGCGCGGATGATTTATCGCTCTCATCGAGTACCATTGGCTATGAAATTCTGACATCTCTCGGTCAGCGATACGCGCGAACATATCTTAGATAACGCCGTCCAGCTCACGCATAATTGCCGCTACCCTTGGCCTATAAAACGCATCGAAATCACCCCTGATTTGCGGCCCGACCATCCGCATTTCCGGTGGTAAATCGGCATCCGAAAGCGGCGCATATATCTCGTAAATTTCTCTGGGAAACCTGAAATCCCACCATTCTTGTGGCAAGGCGAGCAATGGTAAGTCTAGCCTAGAAGCCGCCTCCGCCATGGCCTTATTCAAAATATCTCTATTTTTGGCATGCGTGTGCGATAGATGCGTATAGCCGCGGTGCGCCGCGTTAAAATCTTGATGCGGGTTTTCGGATAAATGATCGAAATCCGTACCCATATCAACCAGCCGTCCGCCCCTGTCCATAAGAGAAATATCAATTGCCATACCGCGTGGATGCGCGCCAGCGCCAGGCGGGGAAAGCAATCTTGGCTCTTGCATCCATTGCGGATTGGCCTTGACGATAGCACTATGCGCCATTTTTTCTTGCGCCTCACTTGTGCGCAGCCCGTCATAAAGAATAAAAGAGCATCCACTCTCCTGATGGCATAAATGCGCAGCCAGCGCGACTGTCTTGGCCAAATCACGGTGCAACCATAAATATGCGCCTTTCGCGTAGATCTTACCGAAAATATTGGGAAGATCATCCAAAGCATAGGCCAGCCGCACCTCAAGAGGGTAAGCACCTTTAAAAAGATCCATCGGGATCATATCATTAGCCGAAATATTTTTCATGGTCTTGTCATATTTATGCAAATTAACTATAGACGAAGCGCTTGGATTTTATTAATGTCTAACCCTTGTTTAACTATATGATTTTAGTGATTTGTTCAATGGCCACCGATATGAAAACCACTTCCGGCATGCATGAAGAAAAACGTACATCGATACCGTGCTATCTCATGAACAGCCTACAATCCATCGGTCATACGTTTTTGTATTTCTTTGAGATGGTCGGCAAAATCAGTCTGTTTATCGGCAAATCTGTTGTAAATTGCTTTACGCCGCCGTTTTTCCCAGCGCAAATCATGCGCCAGCTTATTGATATTGGCTATTACTCCTTGCCTGTTGTTGGTATGACCACCTTGTTCACAGGGATGGTGCTGGCACTGCAATCCTATACAGGATTTACCCGCTTTAACGCCGAAAGCGCTGTGGCAGCCGTTGTTGTGTTATCCGTAACGCGCGAGCTTGCGCCCGTTCTAGCCGGACTAATGGTCGCGGGCCGCATTGGCGCAGCAATCGCCGCCGAGATCGGCACGATGCGCGTGACCGAGCAGATTGACGCGCTTACAACCCTTTCCGTCAGCCCGTTCAAATATTTGATCGCGCCGCGCGTTATTGCGGGCACGCTCATGCTGCCTGTGCTTGTACTGATCGGCGATATTATCGGCGTTTTTGGCGGCTATGTCGTCTCCGTCCACTCTCTAGGCTTTGGCGCGGGGTCATATCTTTCGCAAACATGGGACGTCTTGCAATCTATTGATGTTATCTCCGGCCTAGTCAAAGCTGCCGTTTTTGGCTTTATCGTCAGACTGATGGGATGTTAACACTGTTATAATTCCGCGCGCGGCGCGCAAGGCGTAGGCGCGGCTACAACGAATGCAGTTGTGTCCTCCTCCATACTAATTCTGATTTTCAACTACCTCATTACGCAAGTGTTTTTCTCATGAGTACAGCCGCAAAAATAAGCATGAGAAACGTCACCAAAGGATTTGGCGATAAACAAGTGCTGCAAAATTTTGATCTCGATGTTCAGGCTGGAAAATCGCTTGTTGTCATTGGCGGCTCGGGCACTGGAAAGTCCGTGATGCTCAAATGTATTTTGGGTCTTATCGAGCCTGAAAGTGGCTCTATCCAAATCGATGGCAATGAAACCGTGCGCCTTAGCACCCATAAACGCCATGAACTGATGTATAAATTCGGCATGTTGTTTCAGGGCGCCGCCTTGTTTGATTCCCTTAAGGTCTGGGAAAACGTAGCTTTCGGTCTAATCCAAGGGCGCGGCATGAAAAAAAGCGAAGCCCGCGAAATTGCGATTGAAAAACTAAGATCCGTAGGCTTGCGCCCGGAAGTGGGCAGCCTCTATCCGGCAGAACTATCAGGCGGTATGCAAAAACGTGTTGGTCTTGCCAGAGCTATCGCCGAAAGCCCTGAAATTCTCTTTTTTGATGAGCCTACGACGGGACTTGATCCTATTATGGCCGATGTTATTAACGATCTTATTGTACAATCCGTCAGAGGTCTTGGCGCCACAGCGCTCTCTATCACACATGATATGGGGTCCGTGCGCAAAATCGCCGATGAAGTGGCCATGATCCATGAGGGGAAAATCATATGGCACGGCACAGTTCAGGAAATGGACCGCACGGATAACCCTTACGTCACCCAATTTATTCATGGGCGCGCACATGGGCCGATTACAAAACACGCACATATTTCGCTTCCCAAAGAAGATAAATTAAACAAGTCTGCGTCATAATTTTGTCGTTTTTGAGCGATATACGTTGAAAAATACTATTAAACCCCTTAAAAGCTAAGCAATGCGCTATCTCTGGTATGGATTTTTAGGATTGGTCTCTTTAGGCCTTATCGGCCTCGTCGTTGGCGTCGCCGGCATTATCTTTGCGCTGAATTATTTCGCCAAGGATTTGCCGGATTATTCTCAATTACAAAATTACCAGCCCCCCATAGTGACTAGAATTTATGCCGGTGACGGGCGGCTTATGGCCGAATTTTCTAAGGAAAAGCGCGTCTTTGTTTCTATCGACAATATCCCAGAGCTCGTCAAAAACGCCTTTATCGCCACGGAAGACCAGAATTTTTATCACCATGACGGCGTGGATTATAAAGCGATTGCAAGAGCGGTTGTGACCAATATCAAAAATGCCAGCATGGGCAAAAGACCAGAGGGCGCTTCTACGATCACGCAGCAGGTCGCCAAGAATTTTCTTCTGACCAATGAGGTCAAGCTTGAGCGCAAAATCCGCGAAGCCCTGCTGGCGCGCCGCATTGAAAAAAGCCTCAGCAAAGACCAGATTCTCGAGCTTTATATGAACGAGATTTATCTCGGTAGCGGAACTTACGGCGTTGCCGCGGCGGCGCTGCATTATTTTGATAAATCACTCGAAGAGCTTGATGTTGATGAGGCCGCCTATCTGGCCGCCCTACCAAAAGCGCCGAATAATTACCATCCCGTCCGCAAAACCAAGGCCGCGACAGAGCGCCGCAATCTGGTTATTGGACGAATGCTGGACGAAGGTTATATCACCAAAGCGCAGGCCGAAATTGCCGAATTAAAGCTACTCCAAGTTGTTCCGCGTGATGAAGATAATTTTGTCCGCGCGCCTTATTTCGCCGAAGAAGTCCGCCGCGAACTTGCGCAGCAATATGATGAAGACGGCCTTTATAAAGGCGGCCTTGCCGTGCGTAGCTCGATTGACCCACGCCTTCAGGCTATCGCCGAAAAAGCCCTGCGCGATGGCTTGGTGTCCTATGATCGCCGCCATGGATACCGCGGGCCATTTGCCACGCTCAAGACCATGACCGATTGGAAAGAGCAGCTCCGCCAGATTGAAAAGCCCAGCGAGATAATTGATCAGTGGCACCTTGCCGCCGTGCTCGAAGTTACCGATGGCAAGGCAACGCTCGGCTTTATTGACCGCGCGCAAGGCACGCTTAATCTTGAGAATGCCAAATGGGCACGAAAATATATCAATGAAGGCTACGCGCAAGGCCCTGAAATCACAGCTGTTACACAGCTTTTCGAGCCGGGCGCGGTTGTCATTGTTGAGCCGCTCAAAGGTGAGGGCAACGAGAATAAATACGAACTGCAACAAGTGCCGGACATTCAAGGCTCGCTGATCGCTATGGACCCGCATACAGGCCGCGTTTTGGCGATGCAGGGTGGCTGGACATATGATTACGGCCAATCCGAATTTAACCGCGCTACGCAGGCCAAGCGCCAGCCGGGCTCTGCTTTCAAGCCTTTCATTTATCTGGCCGCGCTGGATAATGGGTTTACGCCAGCTACGCTTGTGCTGGACGGCCCTTTCGAGATTGAGGATCGCCCTGGGCATTTCTGGCGGCCGACCAATTATTCGGGCGAGTATTATGGCCCAACGCCCATCCGCGTCGGCGTCGAGAAATCCAAAAATCTGATGACGGTGCGCCTCGCGCATTTTATCGGCATGGATAAAATTTCCGAATATGCGGATCGTTTTGGCGTCATCAAGAATATGCCGCCGCATCTATCCATGGCGCTTGGCGCGGGCGAAACCACATTGCTTGACCTGACCAGCGGCTATGCGGTTTTTGTAAATGGCGGCAAGAAAATCAAGCCGACTTTCGTTGACCGTATTCAAGATCGTAACGGTAAAACCATATTCAAGCATGACAATCGCCCCTGCCATAATTGCGGCGATAAAATCCGCTGGCAAGGACAAAGCGCCCCCGAAGTGCCGGACACGCGAGAGCAAATAGCAGACCCGCGCACAGCCTATCAGATTGTCTCTATTTTAGAGGGCGTTGTCGAGCGCGGCACTGGCGTGCGCTTGAAATCACTCGGTTATCCACTCGCAGGGAAAACAGGTACAACCAACGAATCCAAAGACGCCTGGTTTATCGGCTTTTCGCCCAATCTTGTTGTTGGCGTTTTCACCGGGTTTGATAAGCCGCGCTCTATGGGCAAGCGCGAAACAGGTTCATCCGTCGCCGTTCCTGTTTTCAAAGACTTCATGGAAGCGGCTTTAAAAGATACACCGCCGATCCCGTTCCGCGTTCCGCCGGGTATTCGTAATGTTAAGATCAATGCCGCCACAGGCGCGCGCGCCCAGCCCGGCGATCAGAATGCTATCTGGGAAGCCTTCACTATCGGCACAGAGCCGACCGACCAAATCTATATGCTGGACGCAAACGGCGTTAATCCAACCAGCAATTACCAATCACCCTCTATAGGAAGCGCTACAGATGGCGCCAATCCATATAGCACGTATTACGGCCCCGAATATGGCCCGGAATTTCGCACGGAGGAGCCGCAAAGCTCTGCCACAACGGGCACAGGCGGCCTGTATTAACCCCTTAAAACTTGCATAGTTATTCCCTTTGGATTATACTTTTCTAAATTATGAAAAATATTAAGGCGGATACTTATGACGGCACAAATTCTAACAGCGCCCTTTGGTAAATCAGCACAAAACCGCAACCACGGTTTCGCGCCCGATTTAAAATCTATGAGCGAGATTGTCGCGGAAATGTCTGCCAAACATGCCATGATCAGGGCTAAGGGTGATTGGCGAAGCATCGTTAGCGGCGAGCCGCACCGCTTTGTGATTTTTACTTATCGCTCAGAACCAGAATATATGTGTTTGGGTGAAATGGCTGCGCCATCGATTGAAGCGGTCAATAAAATTTTGAAAGAAGTTGATGATTTTGCGCCGGAATCACTTCTGGCCGTTACGTGCTTAAATGAGCCTTTCGAAGCGCAGTGGCCACGCGAGCGAGCGGGTGATAGCCTTGAGGCGCTCATCCAAAATCCGCAAGATCTAAGATATAAAGAAGCGGCGCAAGTCGTTATTGAACTACACCGGGCTTGAGCTTAATAGCGCAAGGCCTATTCCATATCCTCGTCTTCATCAGTAGCAGGGCCGCTGCAACCGCAGCCAGAGCCATGCACATGAGCAGAGCCGCCGCCAAGATGTGCGCCCGTCATCATGGTCGTGCCATTTTTGAGGCGGTTTAAAAGTGATGAACCGATACCGGATTTCTTAATTGTATTTTCTGCGCTCATATTTATCTCGTCCTTAAATAAAAGTGATGTCTTTCTCTTATTGCATTTTGGTGCATTTACAAAGTAAAATCGTTCGAAATTCACGAGTTACAAGGGCAAAGCCATGAAATTAAATGAAGCAATCGAGGCCGTTTATACATCTTTGGATAATGACAATGAAGACATCGACCTTCACATTGCCAATCTGAAATCCGCCATGAAAGAAGAAGGCGCGAAAGAAGCCCTTTTTAAGCCGGACCGTCTTGCCCAGAATAACCGTCAGGG
>JBBKXC010000067.1:0-3603 GCA_037969275.1 Bdellovibrionales bacterium
ATGCTCTATATATAAGCCCAATATGAAACAGGCCGTAAAAATAGAAGAGCCGCAGGGAGAAAGTAAATCCGCCTCATTATTGAGCCGCGTGAATATTCCTGCCGATATGAAGTGCTTTAACGATGCGCAGCTCCGCATTCTCGCGGATGAAGTGCGCGCGCGCGTGATTGAGGCTGTGTCCAAAACGGGCGGGCATCTCGGCGCTGGCCTTGGCGTGGTGGAGCTAACAACTGCTCTCCACGGTGTCTTCAATACCCCCGAGGACAAGCTCATCTGGGATGTCGGCCATCAATGCTACCCGCATAAAATTCTGACGGGCCGTAAAGACCGCATCGACACCATTCGCCAAGGCGGCGGGCTGTCCGGTTTCACCAAGCGCGCGGAGAGCGAATACGACCCCTTCGGCGCAGGCCACAGCTCCACCTCTATCTCGGCTGCCATTGGCTTTGCCACCGCCTCCAAACTCGCGGGGAAAACCAACAAAGTGATCGCCGTCATCGGTGATGGCGCCATTAGTGCGGGCATGGCCTACGAAGCCATGAACAATGCGCATGGCCTTGATAACCTCATCATCATCCTGAACGATAACGAAATGTCGATCGCGCCCCCCGTTGGCGCGATGAGCCGCTATCTGACCCGCATGGTCTCAAGCCGCACCTATCAAGGCGCGCGGGAGGCCGGTAAAAAGCTCATGGAATTCATGCCGGGTCCCTTAAAGCACGCGGTCAAACGCGCGGAAGAGGGCGCAAGAGTTGCGCTCGGCGGCGGTACGTTTTTCGAGGAAATGGGCTTTTATTATATCGGCCCCGTCGATGGGCATAATATGGAGCACCTCCTGCCAATCCTTAGGAGCGCGCGCGATTCCAAAAACCCGAACCCGATCCTCATCCATGTGAAAACGCAGAAAGGCAAGGGCTATACCCATGCCGAGGCCAGCCCCGATAAAATGCACGGCGTGAAGAAATTCGACGTGGTGACGGGCGAGCAAGCCAAATCAAAACCGGGCGCGCCCGCCTTTACCAAGGTTTTCGCAGCCGAGCTCATCACCCAAGCCCGCAGTGACGATAAAATCATCGGCATCACGGCGGCCATGCCGGATGGCACAGGCATGGATCTATTCGGCAAAGAATTTCCGGAGCGCATGTTCGATGTCGGCATAGCCGAGCAGCACGCGGTCACCTTTGCCGCTGGCCTTGCCGCCGAAGGCTTCAAGCCGTTCTGCGCCATATATTCCACCTTCTTGCAACGCGCCTATGATCAGGTCGTGCATGATGTGGCCATCCAGAATTTACCCGTAAGATTTGCAATAGACCGCGCAGGGCTTGTCGGGGCGGATGGCGCTACCCATGCGGGGGCTTTTGATGTGGCCTATCTTGGCTGCCTGCCCAATTTCGTGGTGATGGCCGCCAGCGACGAGGCCGAGCTAAAACACATGGTCGCCACAGCTGTCGCCTATAATGACGGCCCCATAGCCTTCCGCTACCCCAGAGGCGAAGGCTCCGGCGTAGAAATGCCCGAACGCGGCGATATACTAGAAATTGGTAAGGGGCGCATTGTCTATACTTCCACAGACTCTAAAAACCATGATATCGCGCTTTTATCCTTCGGCGGGCGCTTACAAGAAGCATTGAAAGCCGCCGCCGCGCTTGAGGCGCAAGGAAAAACAGTCACTGTCGCCGATGCCCGTTTCGCTAAACCCCTCGATGAGGCCATGATCCGCACCCTCGTGCAAAATCACAAAACAGTGGTGACAATAGAAGAAGGCTCAAATGGCGGCTTCGGCGCGTTTGTGCTGGAATTCCTGAGCAAAGAAAACCTGCTGGACGGGTCTTGCGCCATCAAAACCCTGACCCTCCCCGACACCTTCCAAGACCACGATGATCCGACAAAGCAATATGCGGAAGCGGGTTTGGATGTGACGGCGATTTTGGGTGTTTAATAATGAATTTTTCGGATTTTATTATTTATGCCGATGAATCTGGAGATCCTCATCTTGAAAAAATTGACTCTGGCTACCCATTATTTTGCTTGGCACTCTGTATAGTTAAGAAAAGTGACTATATAGAATGCGTTACTCCTGCTTTACAAAAATTGAAATTTGATTTTTGGGGGCATGACAAAATTGTTCTTCATGAAAGAGATATAAGAAAGCAAGAGGGTGACTTTGCATTTTTGCGAACGGATCGTGATACTCGTGAAAACTTTTTGGAACGCATTAATTCCATTGTCAGAGAATGTCCATTTTGGGTCGTTTCATCAGTTATTAGAAAAGACTTCTTAAAGGATAGATATAAAAACCCCTTTAATCCTTATCATATAGCCTTAAAAATATGTATGGAAAAAATACTTTCTATTCTTCTGAAAGAAGGTCAATTGGGCAAAAAGGTTACATGCGTATTTGAAAGAAGGGGAGGTCTAGAAGATGAACAATTAGAGCTTGAATTCTATAGAATAGTGAACAACCAAAATGATTGGGGATATACACGATGTGATTTTTCTAAAATTAATTTTGAAATTAAATTTGCGGGAAAGCAACATAACTCCACTGGCTTACAGTTAGCCGATTTAATTGCAAGACCCATTGGCCTTAAAGTGCTTCGTCCCGACCAAGCAAATCGGGCTTATGATATCATTCAAGCAAAATATAATAATGGATATAAAAATAAAATTTTACCTTAGAATAACAAAAGGGCTCCGCTACGCAGAACCCCCTTTGCCGACCGGGTAAAGCCCAATCCATAATTAATATATATCACTATAATGGTTAAAGGCAAGTTAATATTTTGACAAAATAGGAATTATGTCCTAACATGCCATGTCGTTTAACGCATTGGAGACGGCATGATATGACACAAGACCACACCAACACTCCCCCCACATCCCCGGTTAACCCCCAAGACAATATCAAGGCGCTTTGCGGCTGGCTCGCGCAGTCTATGGGCGGTGATCCGAACAGCCAAGGCGCGCTGCAGGAACAGATTCAGGTGATGAACGCGCTGTTTCATGCGACGCTGGCGGCGCAGCTTGATTTGAACCGCGGTTATCATTCCACCGAGCTGCATAACCAGAACTGGATCAGGCTGGCGCTGCAAATCCAGCGGCAATGCATGGACACGGTGCGCGCCGAAAAGGCGGTTGATTATATGGACAGCCTGACGGCGATGAATATAAGCCGTAGCCTTGCGCTCCCCCATCCCCCTCAATCCACGGAACGAAATGACGAAGTCTAAAAGCGCAAAGAAAAGAAGGGCTTATCCGCCAAAATATAAGGCGGCGCGGGCGGCGTTAATCCGCAAAACAAAGCCGTGGACGCGGGCCAGCGGGCCAAAAACGGCGCAAGGTAAGGCGGCCAGTCGTGTGAATGCCACCAAGCACGGGCTGCAGAGTGCGGCGATATTGGAGCTAAAAGCGCTCTTGCGGGCGCAGCGGGATTATGTGGACGCGGTTGTTGGTGCGGGGGCGCGGCGGCAACGGCGCTTGCAGGGCGAAGAGGGGGCGGAAAGCGCCGTGATTAATGCTGTTTCTGTTTCTGATGCTGTTGCTGTATCTGCCGCCAATATTGCTGTGACGTCTGCGGCGGAGGGGGCGCTTATATGTGGGGAG
>JBBKXC010000068.1:0-3323 GCA_037969275.1 Bdellovibrionales bacterium
GAACCTGGCCGCGATATTCCGTGCGAAGTTGTGGGTTTTAAGGAAGGGCATGCCTTGCTCATGCCTTTTGGCACATTGGAGGGGGTTGGCCTTGGCTGCAAGGCAGTCTTTCAAAATACTGAGCCCTTGATTATGCCCGATGAGCGCTGGCTTGGCCGCGTGATTAATGCGCTGGGGCAGCCGATAGACGGTAAGGGGCCGCTGCGTCATGGCGGCGTTCCTGTGCCTTTGCGCAATAAGCCGCCGCCGCCGCATTCGCGTCAACGTATTGGTAAGCAGCTTGATTTGGGCGTGCGGGCTATGAATACGTTTCTGGCCACCTGCCGCGGGCAGCGTATGGGGATTTTTGCTGGTTCCGGTGTTGGTAAATCGGTTCTTTTGTCTATGATGGCGCGCTACACAGAGGCTGATATTTCTGTGATTGGCTTGGTCGGAGAGCGTGGCCGTGAGGTGCAGGAATTCATTGAAGATGATCTTGGCGTAGACGGCTTGGCGCGCTCTGTTGTTATTGTGGCTACGGGCGATGAGGCCGCGCTTATGCGCCGTCAGGCCGCTTATACGACGCTGGCGGTGTCCGAATATTTCCGCGATCAGGGGCGGGAAGTTTTATGCCTTATTGATTCTGTGACGCGATTTGCGATGGCGCAGCGCGAGATCGGCCTTTCCGCTGGCGAGCCGCCGACCTCTAAAGGTTATCCGCCGACGACATTCTCTGAGCTAGCCAGATTGCTGGAGCGCGCGGGGCCGGGCGCGCCGGGTAAAGGGTCTATCACAGGGCTGTTTTCTGTTTTGGTCGAGGGGGATGATCATAACGAGCCCGTGGCCGATGCGGCGCGCGGTATTTTGGATGGTCACATTGTCATGCGCCGCGAGATTGCGGATCGTGGCCGCTATCCTGCGATTGATGTGTTGAAATCTGTGTCGCGCTCACTCCCAGGGGCGATCACAGATGAGCAAAACGCAATTTTGCGCCGCGCCAAGAAGGTCATTACGTCCTATGAGAATATGGAAGAGCTTATTCGTCTGGGCGCTTATCGCCGTGGATCTGATCCGGCTGTGGATGAGGCGATCAAGCTTTATCCGCATATCGAGGAATTTTTAACTCAGGATAAGGATGATAACACCTCAATTGAAGAGGGTTTTGCCATGCTGGCTGTTATTTTAGGGATGCCTTATTTGGGCGGGATGACAGATGGCTGATCTAGACCCGCTTATTCGCATTCGCAAGCACTCTGTCGAGCAGAAGCAAAAATTTCTGGCCGAGCTTTATCGTCAGGCCGAAGAGCTGGAAACCCAGAAAAAAACCATGTTGGAGACGCTGGTCGAAGAACGCAAGAAGGTCGACGAGATGGGGGTAGCTGCGCTGGGCTATTTCGGGAAATATTCAGAGGCTGTGCGCGGGCGCGTTGTTGATATTGAAGATGCGCTTATGAAGCTGAATAACCGCATAGAAGTTGCGCGTGAAGATATGCGCGAAGCCTATGCCGAGCAAAAGAAAATCGAGATCGCTCAAGAGCAGCGCGTGGCCGAGGAGCGCAAGAAACTCGGTAAGAAAGAAAGTGATCTGCTTGATGAGGTCGCCCTTGAGGGCTTTCGCCGCCGGAGTGACGAAGAGTAAATTCGCATTATTCATAAATGTGTGTTATTAAATCTGCTGACTTATAGAAATCTCGGGAGAGTCTCGTTATATGGGGCAGATTGAATCATTAAAAAGACAAGGTACGCGCCTTACAGGGCGCTTAGCCGATATTGAGGGCGCGACGGATCGCGCTGTTAAATCGCTGCGCCTTGGCGAGGGGTTTTATGGCGCGGCGGTCTATGCCGAAGATCGCAAACGCCCATCCGAGCTTGCTGTTTTGCATCAAACCAGCGAAAATACTAGCGCCGATCACCTTGAATTTGTCGCGCAGAACCTCACTAGAAAAAGAATTTTAAAGCAAGCGACCTCAGTGGGCGCTGCGCTGGACGCTGGCAAAAGCGGCCTCTATCCAAGTCAGATGGCGCAGCATGATTGTATCAACATGATGGGCAAAACCGGTGATGGCCGTTTTGTTTTGCAACTGGCCTTTGAAAAAGGCGCCGCGCCGGATATAGGCGATCCCGAGAGCGTATTGCGCTTGGGCGGTATGCAGCTTTCAGTCTTCGAGAGTGTTTCTGGCATTCTTAGAGATTACCGTGATGATATATCCGATAGAATGGACCTTGATCCACCGCAAACGCCGAACGGCGTTTTGATGTTCTCGGACATTAGCGGCTATAAGGACATCATGGCGGATGATGGGCAGGCTGTTGCCTATGGGATAACGGATCAACTGCGTAACACGATCATGGCCATTGCAGAAAAATATAACGGTAAGGTTATCCGCGAGGAGGGCGACGGTGTATGGACGGGATTTTCCCATCTCGATGAGCGCGCTTTGCAAGCTGCCAAGGAAATTGAGGCGGCTTATGTGCTACAGCGGGCGCGCGACCCATCAAAAACGGTGCAATCCTCACGCCTGCGCACCGCAATCGCAACTGGCTATATGGAGCCCGCGATTGAAGGGGAGATTTTTAAACCTTCGATCAAATATAATTCACTCGCGTTTTTATCAGCGCGCATTATGAGTGAGTCGGCGCCGCGTGGGTGCGACTTTATTGCTTTTAGCCCGCAAGCGGCGCGCACTCTTGGTGGTTTTGATCAAGATAAATTGACCTCGCATAAGGTTGAAAGCACTTTCGCTCCTGAAATGTTTGAAGTTTCTTAAAAATATTTAGATCTGCGTTTTATATTGATCATCTGTTTTTATCTGTATTTTGACCCAGCTTTGCGGATCGTTCTGGAAAGCTAAATCACCGGCCAAGGCGCTCAGCTCCATAGCATCGGCATAACCTGTTTTCATCTGATATTGCATAGCGCGGCTAAAGGGCTCTTGTGTGCGTACAATCATATCTAGGCGTTTATCGCGAAACAGCCCATCAAGTTGCACTTTGCCCATGCGGTTTAAATTGAGATCAAAGATAAAGCGCGTGTGGTTTCCGCTGCCGCCTTCTTCACCCTCATCGTCGCGCTCGCCTTTGTAGTAGAGCGCGATTTTTTGAACATCTTGCCCCCATTGCATCGGAATTGTAAGCGCGCGCCAGTCTTGGCCAGCGCTATTGGTGTGGGTGCGGTTAATGATATTGCCTTCATCGCTGAGCCTACTGAGTAGGCCGCCTTTGCCGGAGCGGCGCAAGATGTCTTGCGTGCGGTCATTTAAGATATTCGTAAGGTCGCCGGATTTCAGCGCCGCCATCACAAATAGCATCGCCGCGCCAATTTGCGTGGGGTTGGCGGCATTGGG
>JBBKXC010000069.1:0-14478 GCA_037969275.1 Bdellovibrionales bacterium
AACGATGCGTGGACAGTACGCGCCGGTTATCAATATGATGAAACGCCCACAACCGATGAATACAGAACCACAAGAACGCCTGATGGTGATCGCCACTGGTTCAGCGCGGGTACAACGTATAGCTTGAATGATAAATGGTCATTCGACTTGGCTGGTACATATATTGATGTTGAAGAAGGAAAGATTGATTTGACGCGCAATATCGCTGCCAATCCTTCGCAAGTGCGCGCGAACACAGATGGCGAAGTCTTTATTGTCGGCGCGGCTGTGAACTATAAGTTCTAATCACTTTATTGCGCATAATGATTTTAAAACCCGCTGTAATGGCGGGTTTTTTATGGTCCTGATGTTTAGTCCTTTGATTAATCTTCGAGAATAGCGTTCAGCTTCATGGCGAGGCCCATAGAGCCTTTGATTTTAAGCTTACCCATCATATAGGCCATGGTGGGGTCTTGCGTGCCGTTCATGATTTTTTCGAAAGTCTCTATGGAGCAAACGAGCGTTGTATCGGCGTCCGCATCATCATGGCTAACGGCGGGCGGGCTCTGCGTGCCGTCTATAAATATGACGCCGGTATCACCAAAATCCAGTTTGACCGATGCCTTTACTGGCGGGGCCATTTGCAGTTTTTGTTTAATTTCGGCGGTTACGGTCTCTAAGCTCATAAGAACACTATAGCAACAGTGCCCGTAAAAACCAGCGGAAAATCCCTTGTGATCGGCGCTAAGTTCCTTTAAACATGAAAGCTGGTAAGTCTTTATACAATTTCGTGAGTAGGGAATAACGACATTATGATTAGACACAATTTAATGAGATCAGCGGCTTTCGTAGCGCTATCACTTTTGGCATATACATCACCATCGCAGGCGGCAGACGCGCCAGCCAGCGCCTTTTACCCCGCTTCAGGATGGGAGTTTTCGGCAATTTCGGGCGATAACGCCCAAAAAGATCGCTGCCTTCTTATAACAGAATATAATAATGGTTATTTCGTACAGTTTCAGGGCCGCGCAGGCCATTTAGAAACGGTCAGCGTTGATTTCCGTCAAGCTGCTTTCACGCAAGGCCAAACGATGCCTGTGACAATGACAATACCGGGCAGTGGAACAGAAAATCTGCAAGGCCGTGCGTTCAAGCCTGAAGTTATGGTGGCAAATCTAGCGGGCAAAGGTGCGGTTTTAAAATCGCTGCGCTCTGCCGATGCATTTGATATTAAAATCGGGACTAATAATTTCCGGTTCTTCTTAACGGGCTTTGCCAATGCCCTTCCGGCGTTTGATAAATGTATGGGTCAAGCGCAGCCTGATGCTGCTCCTGCGCCAATGGCGCAAGCTCCTGCCACGAAGAACACTCCGCTTAAGGACGCGCCAGAAGAGACTACAATGGTAGAGGCCGCATCTGTGGAGGTTGAAGCCGTCAAGCCAGTGCCCGTAGTGCAAGAAAAACTTGCGCATGTCTCTAAAGACGAACCGATGCGCGATGCACCTTCTGCTGCCACTGCGCAGCGCCAAAAAGAAGAAATTGAAAAATACGAGCAAGATCTAGCGCGTTTGAATCCTAAAGCGCAAGAAGAGCGCGTCACGGAAAATCTGCAAAAAGAAATTGAAGCGAGCGGTAAAATACCGGGCGATACCGGTCTCAACAAAAAGCCGGAAACAAGAGCCGAGCGCTATACATCTATGCTCGCCGCGCAGATGGGCACTGAGATAGCCCAAGAATCTGCATTAATCCAGAATCTTCCGCCCACGGCGACAAAGCCAGCCGCAATGGCCGCGCAAGATACGCCAAGCGCTGATGTATCAGAGCAGAGCGGCGATATCCCTGCCGCTATTGCCGAAACAATGGCGCCCCCCCTTGATGATGTGCCCTCTCCTGTAAAGGTCTCCGAGCAAGTGGCCACTAACAGCAAAGAGGAAATGCCCGCCATTACCGAGCCTGTCAAAACTGAGCAGGGCCGTAAAAGCCTGCTCGATGATTTGAAAGATTTTGTCATGGGCGATGAAGCGCCTGCTGATACCGCCATTCAAAATGCGGCTGTGAAGGAAGATGTCACGCTTGTGCAGAGCGACGACGAAGAAGTGGCGGTATTTGTAGACGAGCCTGCGCCTGCGCTAGCGCCAGAGCCGGTGCGCACCCGCACCTCCACCCCAGAAATGAAGGTTACAAAAGAAACCGAAAAGCTTGAAGCCGATTTCACCAGCATCGATACGCAAGGTGCAATAGAAGTGGACGCCGCACCCGCTATCCCGCCATCCTTTGGCAAAACCCAGCGCGAAGCCGAGCTTGAGAAAAAGCTGGCAACCATGGAGAGCGAAAACCGCGCTTTGAATGCTGAGCTGAATTCCGCTCTGAAAGCCTCAGAGAATGAATTGATGGAAGTTTCTTCTGATAATTGGAACTTAGAGCAGGCCACCATGCGCTATAATGAGACCGAGCGTCAGGTATCAAAACTAGGCCAGCAAATCCAAAAAGAGCGTGCGCAATGCTCTTATGAGAAAAAAGAGCTGGAATTGATGCTCTTTGACCCGCAAATGACGGAAAATGCCCAGCTTGCACATCTCAGCTCTCTTGAGAAAAAGCTCGAAGCCGCGCAAAAAGAAATTGATAGTTTGAAATCACTCCCGGGGAATTAACCCCCCGAGAGGATATAAAGAAAGAGCGGCTTAGGCCGCTTTTTTTAATGTCGTGCCATTAGCTGAAAGTTTGACCTCAACATTGCCGCGCGTTGCTTTGGAATAGGGGCACATGGCATGGCCTTTTTCCATGAGGCTTTCCGCATCATCTTGTGAAAGACCCGGCAAATCACCGTTTAGCTCTACGGAGAGATGAAAACCGCCATCTTCCTTATGTAGGCTAACATTGGCATTAAGGGTAACGCTCTCGGGCTTGAGGCCGTCTTTTTCTGCAATAGCAATTAGCGCTTGGCCGAAACATGCGGCGTAACCCGCGGCAAAAAGCTGCTCCGGATTGACGCCATCTTCATTTGATCCGGGTGATGTCAGGTTGATATCAAGTTTTTTATCATCACTGATCGCGCGGCCACCGCGGCCACCTTTTGCGCTAACCTTGGCTGTGTAAACTTTACTCATAATGGAAACTCCTTATAAAATTGTGTCTGAAAAGATTTATGCCGATTCCCCCAAAAGGAAACCGGCATAAGTATAATTTGTAATTCAGAAAAAACTTAGTCGAAAGTCATCGCCACAGGTTTTGGCGCATTCGTCATCGCAATAGCGACATCGGCAATTAAAGGTGTTGTTGCCGAAGGGCTAGACGCATCAAAATGGCTTACATTTGGCTCGCTTGCTGCGGCCTCGGCCATGACGGCGCTTGGCGCAAGCAGCGCTTGCATCGCAGGAAGGACTTCATTAACAAGGAATTGTGGACTATGCATAGGCTGATCTCCAGTTGGTTGGAAGAATGATACGTTCATGGCCAGGGGCCCAGAATTGCTGGGTCTCGTCAGGCATATCCAGTCCCATCGCCGTCACTAATGTGTGGCAGATGGAATTTGGGCTTTCTCCGTTTTCATCTTCAGGGTTGAATGTTAAATTCTGTTGGTTGATAAAATTGGCGGCATCACCGGCGCAGGCCAGTTTTTGCAGATATTGCTCGGCGCTGCCTTCGAAAATGCAGACATCCTTTACAATATTGAAGCTTTTGCTCGGCAGGCCATCGCCTTGAACCGGAGCCAATATAACGCGCAATGCGCGGCTCTTATCTATATTTCTGGGAACACCAACACCATGAAAGGCGAGCGCATCCTGTCCTAAATGATTGCGGAAGCGGATATGGTTGTAGACTTGCGAACCCGCGCCGCCCATTTCGGCAGTAATCAGATGTATGCTATACAGCAAATCTGTATTTGGTTCTTGTTGTTCAGCAGTTTCGGACACCCTTGAGATACTCCCTATTAAATTCGACTTTCTTTAGGGTATCCGATAAATATTAAATAAATGTAAACCGCCCCAAATTAAAGAACGGTCAGCATTTCCGCCACGAGCGGGTGACGAACGATGTCTACTTGGCCTAGGCGTACCACCGCGATGTTCTGCAAGGCATCAAAACGTTTGGCTATCGTATCAAGACCAGAAAGCTCCGGTAAGAGGTCGGTTTGTCCGGGATCACCCGTAACCACCATCGTAGAGTGCCACCCTAGGCGTGAAAGCAACATTTTTAGCTGGACGTAAGTACAGTTCTGCGCCTCGTCAATGACAACAAAGGAATTGTTGAGCGTACGTCCGCGCATAAAGCCGACAGGCGCAACCTCGATTGTGCCGTCGTCCATGTACTGGCGCACTTTTTTGCCGCCCATACGGTCACCTAGCGCATCAAATAATGGCCGAAGGTAAGGTGCCATTTTCTCATGCATATCACCTGGTAGATATCCAAGGGATTCTCCGGCTTCCATCGCTGGACGCGATAGAATAATGCGCTCGACCTCGCCTTTTTCCAGCGCTTCGACGGCGGCGGTAATAGCGAGATAGGTTTTACCTGTACCAGCAGGGCCCATGGCTAATGTAAGGGAGTGATCCTGAATAGCCTTCATCAGCTCTGCTTGACCTTTGGAACGCGGCTTGATTGTTTTGATAAATTTCTTATCGCGGGCTGCGTCGATCTCTTCATCGAGCGGATGCCAGCCTTTCCCTTTCCCCTCGGCTGCGCCAGGTTTTTCAAATACGGAGTGAACTACATTGTCTCTTTTGGATGAATTTACACGGGTTTTACGGGTTTTTTTCGACATGAGAGAGAAATTCCTTTCGCGGGGTGAAAATATGAAGGGAGGGATGATGATTTACAGGAGGGCTCCTTTCCGCAAAACGGCGCATTGCACGCGCGAATGCTTGCTTAAAAACCTGTGATTGTTGGTGATGGGAAAGTGTAACAAAGGCTCGTGACGAAATGTGAAACTCGCCGGGTGGTTGATATGAAAACGTTGTTTTCTTGAGATCAAGGAGGACCCTCTTATCAGAACTTTGTTACAAACAATTGTACCAGATTGAGACTATGAAACCAAATCTATTTGAAAAACTGGTCACAGGTAAAATTCTGCGCTATATAAAAAGAAAAAATAGTCAGGGACACAAACCATGAATATGGGAGATATGCCTTCTTTGAAGAAGGCTTTCGAAAATAAGCACAAAATTATCTGTGCCGGAAATCTGGATAAGTGGACGCATGGCGGCCATACTAAGCTTAAGCCCGGCGGTAAAATCGACTTGCCTTTAACAATCAACGGCACAACGCTAAGCCTCGTCTTTCATATTAAGAGTATCGAGACCAAGAAAGCTGGTGAGATGGATGCGCGCGATTTCGAAGGTAATGTTCAAAGCGATAAAACATACATGATCTTTGATCCGAGCGATGCCAAAGGCTTTGATAGCGATATGATGATCATTGAGCTGGATACGGTAAATGAGCCTGTGCGTTTAACCGCGCCCTATAAACCAACGCCGACATATTTGATGTAAGAGCGAGGATCTAGGTAGATACACTTCTTATATATAAGTGCATCAGGCGTATGAACGCGCCACGCATTAGAAACCTTCAGGCGTGTAAACACGCTACTCATTAGAAGCCCTTAGGCGTGTAAACACGCTACGGGCGGCAAAAGCTGTTTGATTTTTATGGCCACTCAGGGTTAAGGTACTCACCTGATAATAAGGAAAAACCATGGCCGTTACATTCGAGCAAATCAAGCAAGCCCGCAGCGCTATTGAAGACGCAACTATCTATACGCCCACTGTGCGCGCGGCGCGGTTATCGCTGCATTTCGGCATTGATTTATATTTGAAGCTGGAAAATCTCCAGCATACCAACTCCTTTAAAGCGCGCGGCGCACTGAATAAGCTCCTGACGCTAAGCGCGGAGCAGCGCAAGAACGGCGTTATCGCGTGCAGCGCTGGGAACCACGCGCAAGGTGTTGCTTATCATGCGGAGCGTCTCGGCATTCCGGCCACGATCGTCATGCCGCTGGCGACACCGTTCAACAAAATCCAGCGCACCGAGGATTTCGGCGCAAAGGTTGTGCTTTACGGCAAGGCTTTTGATGAGGGCGTGAGCGAAACCATGCGCCTTGCCAAAGAAAATAACTTTACCTTTATTCACCCTTTCGATGATGAGGCCATAATCGCAGGGCAAGGCACGCTGGGCATCGAAATGCTGGAAGACCAGCCGGAGCTTGATGTGGTTATTGTCCCTATTGGCGGCGGCGGCCTTATTAGCGGCGTGGCGACTGCCATGAAAGCCATGAAGCCGGATATTAAAATTATTGGAGCGCAGGCGAAATTATACGACGCGGTCAGCGCGTCCAAAGATGGCCATAGCATTGAGGGCGGCTCGACACTGGCCGAAGGCATTGCTGTGAAATCCCCAGCCAGTCAGAATTTGGCAATCATTGATACATTGGTCGACGAGATATATTCCGCCAGCGAAGCCGAGATCGAACAGGCCGTTTTTGAATTTCTCTCGATGGAGAAATTGGTGGCCGAAGGTGCTGCGGGCGCAGGCCTTGCCGTTATAAAAAACAACCTTGAAAAGCTCAAGGGTAAGAAAGTCGGCCTTGTTGTGTGCGGCGGCAATATAGATTCGCGCCTTTTATCGACACTCATTATACGCGGGCTTGTACGTGATGGCCGCATAACGCGCCTGCGTTTCGAGATTGATGACACGCCGGGCCAGCTCTCCTCCATATCCGGTATTATCGGAGAAGGTGGCGCGAATGTGGTTGAGGTTATTCACCAGCGCATGATGCAAACCATCTCGTTGAAACGCGCGGAGCTGGATATCGTCATCGAGGCGCGTGACAGCAATCACGTGCAGGAAATCGTAGAGAAACTTCAGGCGCGCGGCTTTAAGGTCGACGTCATGCGGGATATTGGTTAACGCTGGTTGTTGTATTGAATTTAGCGCCAGGGTTTAGCCTAGGAATTTTCCGGTGGGGGCGGCTCGGCTGGCGCGCTAGGCATCGGCATTTTATGCGGATTAATATATTTTATCCGCTCATTCATCTTCCTGAATTTAATGGCTTCTTCTAAAAGATGGCTCGTGTCTTGGGGAGGTTTGGCCGTGAGCTCACTCAGTGTTTTCTTTTGACATGAGCGCTTAAACCATTTCATCAGCCCGCGTTTTGGCGGGGTAGGGTTCATCAATTCATTGTGCTTTTCCCACGCATTGGTGGAAAGGCACGACGTATCGGAAAGAAGCGTTTTGGTGGTCTCGGGCGCCGATGGTTTTAGGTTAGAGACTTCGCGCTCAAATGTGGCCGCGTCCAAAAATTCCGCGGTAAGATCGCCCTTATCATCTTTAAAAACTTTCATGATCGGGCGCGATTTATCGGGATTGGCCTCTAAAGCTTTTTTGATAGTGCTAAGGGGCGGTGTGCCATTTGGCAGCGGCTCGTCAAAATTGGGAATGGCAAATTCTGTATCCATGAAAGGAACATAGTCCACGCCCATCCCGTTTGGCTCGGTGACAACCTCGTGAGAGCAGCCGTTGATGTTATACCCCTCAACAATCGAACCATTGCGCGAGCGCGTAGTATCGGCAATGGCGTGCCATCCAGCCTCATTAAATTCGCCTTCATAAAAACTGACATTATGCGCGGGCATGACGCAGGCTTCATCCGCTTTTAAAACGCGGAGCATAGAACCTTTTACCGGATCGAGAAGGCCGTAATGCTTCATATCATTAAGGCCCTTAGCAGTGCTTCCCCAGAAATCATGCGAAATATCATCGCGGTGTTTGAGATGCGCACGATCACGCGATATCAAGCTGTCTTTACGGGCGACAAGGTAGCTGATCGAGCTGATGACCAATGTGGCTATGAAAAGCGGACTGGTAACAATTGCCATTCTTTTTGATTTTGATAAAAGCTTCAGACCGGTAATAAAGAAACCGAGCGCACCTTTTTTCTTAACTTTTTCGAGCTTGATACGCTGGACGAAATTATTCATAGCTTGCGCGCCGCGTAGGCTCAAAACCCTAGATGCGTGGCGTCTGCTTGCCCATTTACTCTGGCTGCTATCCTTCTTGAATTCTGTATTGAGCATGAAGGCTTCGGGGTCTTGACCTTCGCGGAATATTTTCTCGCGCATGTGAAAATCAGCGCGAACAGTGCGTCTCATCTCGGCTATTGTTTTTGGTGCACCAGCCTTGAAGGCACCAAGCTTGGAGAGCGTATCGCCAATGCGTTTTTTGAATTTCTGCGCATCCAGATCAATTGGATCATCTTGTTTAGAACCGCTGGTATAATAGTAAAGCTGGTGGAGCGGCTCGCCATTTTCATTGGTTTTTTGTGTCTTGTTTTTACCCTTACCTTCTAAGGCGGGTTTTGACCAATACATAATCCAATCATTCGCCCAGACTGTTTCGCTCAAACGGTAGAGCAAGCCATAATGAATGGTGTAATCAATCTCATCCATATCACAAATTTTAGCGGTCATATCGACCCATGGCTCATAGGTTCTGGTGAGGCGCGCTTCGGTGACGCGGGCATGCTCGGGATGCTGAAGGAAATGCACATTTTCTGCATCGGGTAGAAGTTTGTTTATGCGCTCTGCATCCGGCCCTTTATAGGGGCCGATACCCGCATGGGCGATATCTTCGAAATGCACCAATATCGGGCTGCCTTCAGGCGTGATGCAAAAGCGGTAGGTATTATAAGCCTGAATGGTTTGATAGCCATCTTGCATGCAGTACATAGGGCTTATGGGCTCTGCGCCGCGGTACATTGTTTCTTTTGTGCGGTTATAGGCGGCTTGTAAAGAGAGTGTCGGGGGGGATTTTTTGTCGTTGCCAAAGGGCAGCGCATCACTGTAGATGCGCCTTCCCAGTTTTTCAATGATATCCAGCGCTTCCTTGCCTGCAGGGGGGCGCGGCCTTTCAATATTCGACATAGGCAGGACAATACATAAGTATTAAGGCGGTGTCAATATTATGGAATTATAAATTTTGTCCGATTTTCAAGGCGTCGGCGCGTAAATTGTCTTTATTATAGACGGCCAAAGTATAGGCGGTGCGTGCGCGCTCAGTATCGAGTATAAATTGGCCTTTATAAGAACGCGCGCTATAGGTTATTTCTCCCGCCCCAAAGCCCTCTATGACCCATCCGGCCAGCGTTTCGATATCAACGCCAAAGCCGGCGCCGATATTATAAAGACCGGCTTTGGGATTGCTCGCGATTGTAACCAGATAATCCGCCCATTGATCGGCAGGTAAAAAATCGCGCACAGCGTCAGGCGCAATGTCGAAATCGATCACGCCCTTTTCTTTCAGCGATCCGAGCATTTGACCAAAAAAGGTATGCCGACCCGCCTCATCGCCGAAAATATTGCCCATGCGCAAAATGGTGAGGCGCTCTGGCGGGAGCATCTCGGTGAGCGCTTGTTCGCTTAGCCATTTGTTAAGGCCATAAGCAGTTTCAGGCTCAGGCTCTAAATCTTCATGCAGAATATGATTGCGCGGCGCTGGGCCATAGACCGCGCGCGAGCTTAACATCATATAATGAATATCGGGCTTGTTTTGAATAAAACCCGAGAGCAGTAAATCAATATCCTTGATCGGGGCGTAAGGTCCGCTGCGCAGTTCGGGATGGAAGGCGCAATTAATGAGTGTGCTAGTATCCTCCATCCAGAAAATATCGGAGAGCGCGGTATCGTGATCGAGAAAGCGCCAGCTAGAGGTGGCCTCATGACGCTGC
This sequence comes from Bdellovibrionales bacterium, assembly GCA_037969275.1. Classification (GTDB taxonomy): domain Bacteria; phylum Pseudomonadota; class Alphaproteobacteria; order Micavibrionales; family Micavibrionaceae; genus UBA2638. Next base: position 9,698 of record JBBKXC010000069.1, read on the forward strand.
AAGGCTTGTGCAAGAAATGAATTTTTGCCGATAACGGTAACGCGGGGCATTATGCTGCTTTAAGCTTTTTAGGGGCGTGCATGATTTTTGCGCCGTCTTTATTAAAACGCGCAAAATTATCGTGATACCACGCGGCCATGTTCGGCAATTCGGATTGCAGAGAAATCTCGGGTTTCCAGCCAAGCGCTTTTAACGGCTCCCATGTGATCGCATAGCGCGCATCATTGAAAGGGCGATCTTCCATATAGGTGATCCAAGCATCGGCGGGCAAATCAAAAAGCGCGCAGATCATTTTGGCGGTCTCGATATTTTGATATTCATCGAGCGTACCGATGTTGTAAATTTCGCCAATCGTGCCTTTATTCACGAGCAGTTCCAAAGCGCGGCATAAATCGGCGGCGGCGAGAAAGTGGCGCATATGTTCGCCGTTTCCGTGCAGCGTCAGTTTTTCACCGCGCATCAGCAGTAGTAAAAATTTCGGAATGATTTTTTCAGGGAATTGGCGAATGCCGAAAATATTATTCGAGCGCACTGTAATCACAGGCAGATCGAAAGATTTTTTATAGCCCTGAATAATCATATCCGCTGCGGCCTTGCTGGCGGAATAGGGGTTGGTGGGAATAAGCGGCGCATGTTCATCAACGCGCCCTTCGATAACTTCGCCGTAAACTTCATCTGTGGAAACATGGATAATTTTCGGCACGCCGCTTTTCAGCGCGGCCTCCATGAGGGCGTGCGTGCCCAGAACATTAGTGCGCGAAAATTCAAGCGAGTTACCAAAGGAATTATCGACATGGCTTTCGGCGGCGGCATGAATGAGAAGATCGGTATTTTTTAAAACGTCATGGCATTTTTGCAAATCGCACACATCACCAACCACCAAATTGATGCGGTTGGTTTCAATGTGATGCATGATGTTGTGAATGTCGGCGGCGTAGGTCATTTTATCAAAGACGATAATTTCGGCCTTGGGGTAGGCGGCGGCGAAATGATCGACAATATGCGATCCGATAAATCCCGCGCCTCCGGTGATAACAATTTTTTTCATTACGTGCCTTTCATGCTCGAGCGAAAAGTAATCATGCGATTACCAAGATAATTTAGAACCGTGTAAATGCCAATGGCCAGTATTTGCGCGGCCATTTGCGGGATGCCCAGCCATTGTACCATAAGGATGAGCACGCCCAGTTGCACGAGATAGGCCACAGCAAAAATGCCTGCAAAACTAAGAAACTCCGCGCGGCTGCGGGCGCGATTGGATGTTCCTTTGAACGTAATATTTTTGTGTAGAAAAAATCCTATAGTAAGGCCAACGCCATAACCACTTATGTTGGCAAGAATGTAATGGACATGAAAAACTTCGGACAAAAGAAGAATGATGGCCAGTCCGATAATGGTATTGATCGCCCCGACACCGCAAAAAAGTATGAATTGTCTGATGAGGTCTTTCATGCGCTCTTCTTTTTACAAAGCGCGACAACAGAAAGGCCGAATGGAAGATTGATGGCGGGGAGCAAATATCTCTCCGATGCGAAGAGTGCGCGCAGAACTTTATTCAAGTAAGGTGCAGGCATCGTAACGTCACTTTGCGGCGTTTCTTTTTTGCCCAACGCATTTTTCAAAAGGCGAATAAGCGCAGCAGGCGGGAAGAGCCACATATTATAGTATGAAATTTTAATCACTTCGAATCCGGCTTGCTCTAATGCGGCCTTGAAAGTGGCGCGGCTATAGCGGCGATGATGGTGATTAATCTCATCATGCGCCGACCAGAGCCATTGATGCGCCGGGACGGTAAAAAGCGCATGGCCGTCAGCGTTCACTCTAGATTTCAAGGCTTTAAGCGCGCCGACATCGTCTTTGATATGCTCTATCACATCAAAAGCGCAAACCAGATCAAAGCTTTGATCGAAAGGGATGTTAGCAGGTAGCGTTCCGGTTTTTACATCAAGATTTGAGATTTGCGCGGCGTGGTTGGCCGAAAATTCATCGGGTTCGAACGCGCTCACCGCGCCAAAACAAGACAGCATTTCAAGATTGGCGCCGGGGCCGCATCCGGCCTCTAATATTGTTTTGGGGTGAATGGTTTTTATCAGAGTGGCCAGAATGCGCCTGCGCCCCTCATACCACCAATGGTATTTTTGCAGCGCGGCCATCTGGCGGGTGTATTGCGCGTCCATGTCTTAGACCGCCACTTTTTTGGCTGGCGCTTTCTTCTTGGGCTTTGGCGCGGGGCTTACCGCAATTTTGGGCGGCGCGCTTATAATCTCACTAATAAGATAAAGTGGGCGGCGTTTGACCTCTATATAGGTGCGGCCAATATATTCGCCGATCAAGGCAATGCAAATAAGTTGCAGCGATGAAAAGAACGTGATGATACAGGCCAGCGATGTCCAGCCGGTGATAGTCCCGCCTGTGAAGTAACTATAAATAGCGCCAAGTCCAAGCACAGCAGCAAGAAACGCACCAAACACGGCAAAGGGAATGGCGATTCGCAAGGGGCGAATAGAAAAGCTGGTGATGGCATCGATTGCAAAATGAATAAGCTTTAGAAATGGATATTTGGTGACACCGGCATATCTTGCATCGCGCTCATAAAGGAATGGCTCTTGCTTGAAACCGATCCAGGCGATCATGCCGCGGATAAAGCGCTGCTGCTCCGGCATTGCAAGCAGGCTATCGAGCACGCGGCGGTTCATCAAGCGAAAATCGCCGACGTTTTCCGGTATATGGGTTTCGGATAAAAAAGATAAAAAGCGGTAGAACGCTTTGGCGGTTATTAGTTTGAACCATGTTTCGCCTTTTCGCATGGCGCGCTGGCCGTAAACAACATCAACGCCGCTGCGGGCGCGCTCCAGCATTGGCGTCAAAAGCTCCGGCGGGTCTTGCAAATCGGCGTCCAGTACAAAGATATACTCACCTTTCGCCTCACCAAGTCCTGCGCTGAGCGCTAATTGGTGGCCATAATTGCGCGATAGATTAACGGCAACCAGATGCGGATCGCTTTGCGCCAAATCACGCATAATCTCTAATGTGTGGTCTTTAGAGCCGTCATTGACCAAAATGACCTCGTAAGTCTTAACGGGCGCGGCCTTGAGCGCGGCGCTCATCCGCTCATGCAGAGCGCGCAAACTCTCTTCTTCGTTATAGCAGGGAATGACAACCGATAGATCCATGGGCTTTTCCTTAGTATAGACCCTAAAGTCAATTCGATTTAGAATAACAAAAGTAAGGGTTTAAAACCAGAGGGTTTGAGGAGCTATGGATCAGGCGCAGAAAAATATGGGTTTTACGATAGGAGCGCTATGGTTAGCGCTATTAGCCTATTTTTGCATCATTTTCCTTCCCTCTTTATATTCTGCGGAAATAAGTTCGGATGTTGCCATTGTGCTTTCCTTTGCGGGGCGGATGCTGGAGGGGATGAGCCCTATGGAAGGGTATTACGACCCTAACCCACCTTTGAGTTTCTTGGTCTATGTTCCTGTGGCATGGGCTGCGAAGGTCACGGGGCTGGCCGCTTATCAGGCGCATTTTTTCTATACGCTGCTTTGGGTCGCGCTTTCGTTTGGTTTTAGCCTGCATTTTCTAAAAAAGCTTATTGCCGAGCGCGGGGTATTTCATATTATTGCGTTGATCGGTTTAGCCGCGCTGATGATCGTGCCGGGTATAGGCTTTGGTGACCGCGATCATTTGATCATTTTGGGCATGCTGCCGCTTTTGCTCGTGCAGCTTTGCTATTTAAAAAATATCCCTGTAACGCAAAAGCTTTCTTTCCCGGTACTGGCTTTTGGGGTTTTTGCGGTGTTGATTAAGCCGCATTACGGGCTTTTGCCTGTGTTTCTTCTTGGGCTGCGGCTGTGGAAGACACGCAAGATTAAATCAGTTTTTCGCGCTGACTTTTTCTTTCTGGCGGCGGGCACACTTATATATGCATTGATACTAGCGCTATTTTTCCACGACTACGCTTTGATTATTTTCCCTGATGTTATCAATCTGTATGCCAGTGTACGTCATCCCATCGTTTGGCCGGAATCGGCGGGTTATACGATATTGTTCGCGCTGTGCCTCTATGCGGGTTATGAGAGCCGCGCGCGTAAGGACAATAAAAACATCCTTGGCATGATCTGCGCGCTTGGCTGGCTCTTGCTCGTGGTTTTTGTCGCGCAAGGGAAGGGGCTGAATTATCACCGTATTCCATTTTTGGTATTTTTCTTTCCGGCCTTTGCCCTCTCGCTTTATTTTCTGGGGCGCTTAAAGCTGCGGGAGAATATATGTCTAGCGCTTAGTGTCGTCATAACGTTTTTCGGCATTACTTCGGTGCGCGGCTTGCCCAGTCAATTTCTGACACATCAGGATTTTAAGGAATTACCGCTCTCGGTCGCGCTTGAGGAGCATTGTCCCGCGCCGTGCAGCTATTTCTTTTTTCATGATACCTCCGAGCTTATTCATTCTTTGGCGCTCTATCACGGCGCATTTCACGCCTCGCGCTTTACCAGCCTGTGGTTCTTGCCCGTTATTTTGAAACGGGAGCATGAGGGCGACCCGGAGGGCGCCGCGCTTAAGAAAAAATATACAGAGATGATGAGCGATGATTTCAAGAAATTTGAGCCCAAGACGCTTATTATTATGACGGGCGAGGGGAATGCTGGGATTGATTATCACTTTATGGAGTATTTCTCCAGCGATCCGGAATTTGCGGATATCATGCGCGCCTATGAGAAAGTTGATGAGATTACCTTTGCGCGCTCAATTTATAGCCCCGGCATGATCTCCGGCTTTAATAG
>JBBKXC010000070.1:0-14303 GCA_037969275.1 Bdellovibrionales bacterium
CCCGAATCAAAGTTCCCAAGGCGGGCATCAATGATTCCCATCTGCGCTACAAGACCGACATTATCAGGGTTATTATTGCGCAAATCCTTAAGCTGGCGCATCGCCACCTCCGGATAACGCTCCCCTACCATGCCGAGCATATTAACGCGGGCCTGCACATCTTTAGGCCGTAATGTCAGCAACTCTTCGTAGGCTCCGACAGATTCTTCGATGAGCCCAAGCTTTTGCAAGGCAATAGCGCGCCCCATCAATACATTCGGATCTCTTTTATTTTTGCTGTAAAGCTCATTGTAAATTTCAAGAGCAGAGCTATCACGACCAAGCTTAAGCGCGCGAGAGGCGGCTGTTAAACGAGCTTGGTGAGAATTAGCGCCCGCATTTTTAGTAACGGTAATCAAGCGCGAAGCAGGCTCCATACGAGGATCCATTTTACGCGGCGCTTGGCGGCCAAGCTCGCCTTCCGGCACTAATGCATTCGCATCATAAAAAACATTATCGTCCACATCATTAACCATCGGCGATGGCGTCAGCCCGCTCTCGCCGATAGCCGCGGGTGCGGCCATATCGATAGCAGGCGCAACTGCTGGTGCATCAAGGGCGGTATTGTCGGGCCTTGGCGCGCCGTTTTCTTCGGGCAGCAAATTAAGAGCGTCGTCCGACATAACTTCCGAAGGCGCCTCGTTTATGATCGGGGTTGGCGCTGGAATAATCGCACTTTCATTTTGCGCAAAAGCTACGCTGGTGCCAAGGCTAACTATATTAAGGGCAACCCCACCCAATAACATTGCCTTTGAAATTTTTCTCATATTCATAACCGAATTTCCCATTTAAAAGCGTCTCGACGAAGGCGAAACGTTGACTCGTTATTTATGGTATCACGCCGCTTTGTCTTTCTCAATGAAATGTAAGAAAGATCGTTCAAGATTTTCAATACCCGTTTTTTTCTTCAAAACCTTTGGTGTGCCTATGTATTGGATGGACCCATCATTCAAAATTGCGACGCGATCACATATTTCATCAAGGTCGGCCAGTATATGTGAGCTCAAAAATATTGTTTTTCCAGCCGCTTTGGCTTCGAGCAGCATATCCTTAACCAAGGTCCGAGCCAGTGGGTCAAGCCCGCTCATCGGCTCATCCAGTATCAGCAAATCACAGCCCGTTACAATAACGCCCATCAACCCCAGTTTTTGCCGCATACCCTTTGAGTAGCTCTGCACGCGGCGCTTAAGCGCAGCGCGATCTAGAGCAAGGCTATCGGCTAAATTAAAAATGACATCCTGCTCTACGGTCTTGCTATACAGGGAAGCAGAAAATTTTAAAAACTCCATACCTGATAAAAACCATGGCGGTTCAAAACGCTCCGGCAAATATGCCATGTGCTTCTTACCTTCTAACGCCTTATTCGGACACTCGAATAATTTTATAGTGCCTGCGCTAGGTTCTTTTAAACCGAGAATTGATTTGATTAAGGTCGTTTTACCGGCACCGTTCAGTCCGATAAGACCGAAAAACTCACCGCGTTCGACTTTAAGATTAACATTGGAAATTATATTCTTGCCGTCATAGCCAGCCGAAACATCATTAATATCCAGCACAGGGCTTTGCGATTGATCTGTCATCTGCTCAGCCTATCCGGGGAGGAAAATGCGACTATCCAGATTAAACCTCTGATGCGCGCGCAGGCGGATCGGGTATACGCGCAATGTATAATCATCCATCCATTTCATATCGACATAATGACGGTATACCTGAAGATCAATAATTTCTTTCGGCATTGCGTCCGGCGTGATGCGCTGACCGTTAAGCCATATAGTCCAGTCCTTTTTGGTGGTATAGGCAATCCCGCCTAGAGAAATGTCGCGCTCTTCCGGCGGCGGCTTTATGCGTTCTTCTTCTGGCTTGAGAGATTTTTCCATCTCGCGGCGCAGCTCTTCTTCCGTAACACCGCGCGGCGTTCCCCTAGCATTCTTGGCATCAATAATAGCGGTGTATTCCCAATAAGTGAACAATATAGAAGGTATATCAACCTTAATAGCGTCTTCAGCCTGAGCCGCCGCAGCGCTCATTTGCGCAAGGTCAACCTGAGTTGTCGAGGCAACTGGCGCAATCGGCACAAGAACATCTTGCTCGCTCAGCGTTTGCGCGTCGGAATTAACAGCAGGCACTTGCCCAGTTAAATCTTGCGCATTAAGCGCCAAAGGCATTAGACCTGCACAAAGCAAAACGGAAGCGCTTAATAATAGTTTTTTCATCATAAGCCTCCTACTCCATCTTGCGTATCGTCGACGTAATTACCGCGTTCAACCATTGTTCTCCATGTCATCTGGATTTTACTCTCCACAAGCGGAGGGTTCGCTCCGGTCGCAATAGCGCGCAATATGGTATTGCTGATATTGGCCTGCCTGCTCATGGAAATATTATCCATCGACAAAAAGCCTGGAAAATTATCTTTCAAATATGTCAGATATTCAAAAACATCAACATCATCGATACTGCGAATTGTAATTTCTACAGGGCTTTCAAGAATAATGTGATTAGCCTTTGCAGCGTTTTCGTTTTCGACAACGCGCCCTGGCCTTACGGTCACGATAGCCTCATTAACACCGCTCAGTTTTTCGGCACCCGCAAAAATAACCTGCGCATCACGGCGACTCTGATTAGAGAAAAAGCCTTCGGCGCGAAGCCCGTCAAACTGGTTTTGCTGAAGCGCGAGTTGCTCGAATTCCATTTTGATATTGGCTATATCACCGCGCACAGTGTTCTCGCGCAATTGCTCTGTTTTTACATTTTTTTCTACTGCTACAAGCTCGGGCCCGAGATACCCGTAAAGCACAGCCGCCAAAGCGCCGCATAGCAACGCAAGCGAGGCAATAAATACTATTCTTTTAAAACCGAGAACTTCCATCATAGCGCACCCCCTTTAATTGACAGAGATACAACAAAGTCTTGCGCCACATTTTCTTCATCCGTATTGCCCGGAGTCATAACGAGTTCATCCACATATTCAGTATCCTTAAGATACTTCTCCACCGTTACACTATGCTCTGGCAAGGATGTCTGCAGCTTTTCTCTCAGTGCCTCAATCTCCTCATTTCCTTTATCGATGTCGATCGTTGAAGGATAGGTCAATTGAATACGCGCCTCATAGATATATACTTTTTGGTCCGGGTTAACATATCCGCCAAAACTCGCCATAGCGGAAGTATTCTCTTTGCTTATACGGCTCAAAGCTATGTTATCAATACGCAAATCACGTCCAAGCGCTTTGCCGATGCCGCCGAAAACATCTAACGCCTTAACATTAGAGGCTTCAAGGCCGTCATAAATAAGAATTGAGTTTTGAACGAGACGCACATCAAAACCAAGCGCCTCTTTTTTCTTAAGTTCCACCTGATACTCGCTATCTAGATTTACAATTCTGGAACGAATATCCGTCAATCGCTCATTCGATACGAATAAGGTTTCTAGTTTTGTATAAGATTCATAACCAAGATACGCGGCCCCGCAAATCAATAGCAATATAGAGAGCGCCGCCATCTGGCGTGGCCTTGAGATTGCTTCAAGCTCCTTGCCTTGCATCGGAAGCTGCAGTTTGCCTTTCTTACAAATCCACCCCGCATATAAAACATCTGCATAGCGCTGATTGGAGTAAGAGGTAATGGAAACGCCGAGCTTTTTAGCGGCCTCGGAGGCCGTAAAGGTATGAATACGCGCATTAATATCAATTATGCCACTCAAAATCTCGCCTGCTGGCGGATTTGTGACAATCATAATATCCAGCCCTTGATCTTCGCTAAAGCCGAAACGGGCCATATAGCTCAGAGTTGCCTGAAATTCTTGATAAACTTCACTCGCCCATACTTCAGGGTCAGCATCGGAGTCAATCACAGGCGTCATACGGGTCAAGGCAAGTTCGCCATCTTTAATGACAACCTGACGAAGACCGCCATTTTGATGTTGGCCGATAAATACGGCCCATTTGGCTTTTGCCTGCGTTCGTGATGTTAATTTTCCGGCTAGTGTTTTGACAAGGCCAGCACCTTCAATAGGCAGCAAGCCGTAACCGACAATAGAAGCCAGAGATTTACGCACGGCATTAACAGCTTTTTTATACTGCTCTGTATGCGGCGCTGCTGCAAAAATATAGACGCTCGATGCAGGCATCTTATCGGTTTTGGGCAATTTTTCTTTTAGTGCAATCGCCGCTTTAGCGGGATAATTAGGAAATGCTACGCCGAGCTTACGGGTAACAACATTCTTGCGGTCCATCATATTAACCTTAGGAACGCGCTCCTTACGATAATGCTGTTCGACCATGTCATTAAGGATAACAACGGATTTTCCACCGCAATCCTTGGCAATTATTTTGGCCGTATTATTCTCGAAATCATCCGCGTCCCAAGGCACAGCCTCCACCAACTCAACGCCTTTTAAACCGGAGGAGTAAATATAGAGGGCTTCATCGCCTATCATCAGTACTGTTTTTGAAGAACCTAGCATCGTAAAAACATCATCTCATTAAATTTCCTAAATATCAATCTCACCGATCATTTCGTAAATCGGACCAAATACACCTGCGGCAATCCAGAGAATAATAACCCCTAGAACACCTGTCAAAGCGGGCTCGATACCCGCGATAAGACCTTGAACGGCCTCATCAACATCTCTTGTATAAAATTCGGATACCTGCTCAAGCACAACCGTAAGGTTACCGGATTCCTCACCAACCTTAAGCATGCGCACGACAAGGCTCGGGAATTCGCCGCTATTATTAAACGCTTCGGACAAGGGGCTTCCCGCTTGCACATAGCCCTCAACAGCTTCAAGCGCCTCGATCATCGCTCTATTGTTCACAGTATTTCTGGCTGATTTCAAACTGTTCACCACATCAATTCCGCTGGCAAACAATGCGCCGAACGTTTGCGCGTAGCGGGCAATCGTAATTTTCCGGATAAGCACGCCAGCTATCGGCATGTTCAAGATCATCATATCAATACGGTACGCCCACTCATCCGATGTCTTTTTCAGAATTTTCAACAAGCTCAAAAGAATAACAGGGAAAGCAAGAACGAGAGCACCACCCGGAACAGGAATTCCAAAAATATGGAACAGCGGATTGGCAAAGAACTCGGATGTTTTAATCAGGGCGATGGTATGAATAGGCAAATCCCGATCCATATTTTGCAAGAAGCCCACGATCTGCGGCACAACCAGCCCCATCATGACCGTAATTGTCACCAGAACAACAACCGTTACAATAATAGGGTATGTCGTCGCCTTTTTGATTTTGGATTGCATATCATCAATCCAGCGCAGATACTTTTCCAATTGCTTATATGATGACGTCAAATCACCAGTGTCTTCTCCGGCACGAATCAAAGAAATATAAATATTCGAAAAGACTTTAGGGTGCTTGGCCATGGATTCGGATAAGGACGCACCGTCCGATACATCGCGGTGAACTTCGGTCATGATATCGCGTAGACGGTCGTTTTCTGTTGTATCCCGAATATCAGCCAACGCATCAAGCAGCGGTACACCCGCGCTTTGCATCTGCTCCATATGGATAAAAAACTGGATGAGGTCACGAACCTTAACTTTTTTCGCGCGAAAAAGTTTTCCGCCAATCGACTTTTGTGAAATGACAGAACAATCCACGAGCTCAAGCCCGGCGGATTGTAGTTGATTATATAACTCAATCTCACTGCCAGCAGAAATAACGCCCCTTATAGGACGTCCTTTTGCGTTTAATGCTCTGTATTTGTAGCGTTCTATAGCACTATACCCGAAAATTTACTTTGTGATGTCTACTACCCTGGACAGGGCAGCAAGATCGGTTACCCCGTTCAGCACCTTTAGAATGCCATCATCCTTCATATTTTTGAAGCCTTTTTTCTCGGCCATGATTTTTAGCTCGGCTTTTGACTCACCGCGCGCCAATAATTCGTCCATATCCTCATCGAAAGTGAGTACCTCGGCAACAGCTATACGGCCTTTATAGCCTTGGCCTCCGCACATGTCACATCCCCCCTGCTTCGCTCTATAAATAGATGGTGGACTTGCTGAGTTCACAGAAAGTATTCTGCACTCTTCTGGCGACGGCCTGTACTCTTCTTTACAATGTTCACACAATTTACGCGTCAAGCGTTGGGCAAAAACAGCAACAATCGCCCCCGCAATCATTCCCGGCTTCAAGCCAAGGTCTAAGAGCCGCGGAATTGCGCCAAACGAATCATTCGTGTGAAGCGTTGTGTATACTTGGTGCCCCGTCATAGCCGCTTTAAGCGCCATTTCGGCGGTTGTTTTGTCACGAACCTCACCAATGAAAATAATGTCAGGATCTTGACGCAGCAAGGCTTTGATACCATCAGCAAAATCCAGAACGCCTTCACGCACATGGGTCTGGCGAATCATCGGCAAGGAATATTCAACCGGATCTTCCAATGTCTGGATATTGATTTCGACATTATTTATTTCATTCAACATCGAATAAAGTGAGGTCGATTTACCAGACCCCGTTGGGCCCGTAACAATAATAATGCCCTCTGGTTTTGATTGGGACATTTTGATTTTTTTCATGTTCTCGGGACTAAAGCCCAGCTTTTCAAGCGGCATAATGCTCGAGCTTTTATCCAGAACACGCAAAACAATGTTCTCGCCATGCACCGTCGGCAAGGACGAGACGCGGAAATCAACGTCTTTACCGCCGGCATTGAGGCCAAAGCGACCATCTTGCGGGCTGAGCTTATCGGCAATATTCATTTCCGCCAGTAGTTTTAGACGTTGGGAAATCCCATTCCAGTGCTGACGGTGTAAGATTTGCGCAGTATAAAGCACCCCGTCCAAACGATAGCGCAGCCTTACAAAATTCTCTTCCGGTTCAAAGTGCAAATCCGAAATTCCGAGTTTAACCGCGTCAATGACAAGTGCGTTCACAAGGCGGACAATCGGATGGGAAAGTGTTTCATTATCCTTAAGGTTGGCTATGTCCTGATGCTCACCCTCCTCAAGCTCCTTCATTATATCTTTGATATTGCTGGCGTAACCATAGGCCGCGTCAATAGCATTGGAGATAACGGTCGCCGTCGTAACAACGGGCTTAATCTGCTTACCCTTTGGTATAAACTGGCGCAAAGTATCCATGGCCAGAACGTCATAAGGGTCAGACATCGCCACATAAACAAAGTCATCATCAATAGAAAACGGCAAGATGTGATACTTCATCGCTATTTTTTTATCGACCAGACTGAGCGCATCCCCATCAACAATCGTATGCTTAGGATCGAAAACATCGAAGCCGGCGCTTTCGGCCAAAACAGCCGTGAGCGTCTCCTCGTCTAGAAAGCCGAGGTCAACAAGAACCTCACCCAGCATTTTGCCGGTGATTTTCTTTTCCTGCAAAGCCACATTGAGCTGATCAGCCGTAATAATACCCATAGACACAAGGCGATCACCGAGACGGTTTTTACGCCCCTCATCCGCCTCAGTAGATTTTCGGGCTTCTTCAGCCTTTATCTTGATTTCACTATGGCGGCGGGCAATAGCGCCTTGCGACGATTGCTGCCCGTCATAGCGCGTGGGGAGAGAGTCGCCGGCCTTATTTTCGCTTGGCTTTGAAGACTCGCCCGGCACAAATCTCTTGAGCTGGCTGGAAGCCGAACCTTCGGCCTCATCATCTAAAATTTCAATATTTTCCTCAAGGACTTCGAGCACTAAATCGTCCTCAGCATCAGCATTTTCCGCGCCCTCAACTGGAGCATGATTCTGTGGTGGCTGCGGCGGCGCTTGTGCACTCGCATTGTCCTTATTTTCATTCATTTTTTTGGACGTTTCCATACCCCCGACAGCAATATTGCCCCAATCCTCTTCAACTTGCGCTGGTTTGGCAAAAGCTGGATTTTTGGGATCACCTTTATTATTGCCCTTGGAGTAGAGATCATCAGATTTCGAGGCTGGAATATCTTCCATTAAAGTGAAGTCCTGAAAGTTTTCGTACGAATCCACGCGGCGTGAATCATCGGGAGCCTTAGCGCCCGGGCGAGACACATTGTCTTTGTTCTTCTCGTTATCCGTCATACTGTTCCGTTCTGATTTTGACATGACAGGAAATATCATGCCCCCTCTTTATACTCTATTTTGGACAAAAAAAGTTAAGAAATTGATTATATTAGATTTTCATAATAAATAAACACCTTAGTTAATTAATCTTCTTACATAAATATAGAAAGCTTTTTGCCAAAAACCAGCCTAATTAAGCCCCCCCCCTTTAGCAATTACCAATAAAAAAAGCCGGCGCGAGGCCGGCTTTTTAATTATAATTTGATGGTTACTCAGCAGCGATGGAAAGCTTCACATCTGTGCGCGGCCAATTCGAAAAGCGCATTACTTTTTCATCAAGATTGCCAATTGTTGTGATCATGCGGGCTGCAACCAAATAAGGGTCAGCATTTGCGCCGGGGCGACGGTCTTCAAAATAACCATAGCCTTTAATCTCAACTTGCTGAGGAATACGGATCGAACAACCGCGATCAGCTGCGCCAACCCTGAATGTATTGATGTCACATGTTTCGTGGTGACCAGTAAGACGATCCGCCAAGCCTGCACCATAAAGAGCAATATGCTCAGGGTGCTTCTTGCTCAAAAGTTCTGTAGCAGCCTGAATTGCCTTACGGCCCTTCGCTTTATCCCGCGTGTCATCTGTCGAAACATTCGTGTGCATTCCTGCGCCGTTCCAATCGCCTTTAATTGGCTTGTTGTCGATAGATACAGTTACATCATATTCTTCTGCAACTCTGTAGAGCAACCAGCGAGCAATCCAAGTTTGGTCACAGATTTTCATCGCATCGGCTGTTTCTGATTCGTCGCCGCGGAAACCAATCTGGAATTCCCACTGACCAGGCATAACCTCGGCATTAACGCCGTAGAACATAAGGTCAGTCTGGAGACAAAGCTCGGCATGCGCTTCACATACTTCGCGGCCAAAAACTTCATCAGAGCCAACGCCGCAGTAATACGGGCCTTGTGGGCCAGGGAAGCCCTGATCAGGCCAGCCAAGAGGTGTGCGGTTTTTAAAGAGTGTGTATTCCTGCTCGAAGCCAAGCCATGTTTTAAGCTTCTCACCGCCAGCATCCAAAACGGCGCGAAGCTGCGCACGGGAGTTGGATTCATGTGGTGTACCATCGGCGTTATTCACTTCGCACATAACAAGGTAGTTACCAAGGCCGCGAATAGGATCTTCGATGAAAGCTACAGGCTGAAGCAAACAATCTGAATCATTGCCAACGGCCTGATTTGTAGATGAGCCATCAAAGCTCCACTCTGGAAAATCGTCAATTGAAGGATTGCCGCCCAATTTAACAACGCGCGCTTTTGAACGCAGTTTGCGTGTCGGAATGGATCCGTCTATCCATATGTATTCTGCTAAAGTAAATTCTGACATGTTTGCTCCCTTTAAATTACTATTAATTAGTACCAATTGTGGCTATAAAAGCCACGGTTCATATTAATTTGCAAGCTTTTTTGTTGCCACGCACCATTTTATTTGTGAAGAGAGCTCAGATGCCGCAATCAAATTCCATAACATGGCTACATATGTGCGCCAATATGAATTTGACGCGCACCATATTTATTAAGAATTTTTTCGGCAAGGCGCTCCTGCTCAGGCTTCTGCGTTCGTATCCATAAAATGAGCCCACCCTCTTGTAACTGGTGTTTCACCTGCTTGTTCATATAGAGATTTAATGCCCATAAAGCACTAGCACCTAAGCCAGCGCCAAAAGCGCTGCCAAGCGTTACAGCGCCGATAAGAATAAGACCGGGAGCCGGGTTAACGGCAATAGCCGCCAAACATCCAAATAAATATGCCGGAATACCGAGGATCACACCAGATGCTATCGCTTTTTCTTCTTTTCTAATTAATGGGCGCTTTGGAACGCGAAGACTATGCTCAAGCAACTCTGGAGGACATGCGTCCTTGCCAAAACGTTCGATCATTTCCTTACGTCCTCCTATTACATTAAGGTCGTGCCGAGCAAACGCCGTATTTTCCAGCTCTGATACAGCTTTTTCCAGTTTCGCAGGGTCATCAAATATGCCGATTGCTTCTTTTGTAATATGCTGTGCCATTATTATAGTCCTCTCACAATAGTGAATTCATACAAACTAACAATTGTTAGGGGTGAAAGTTCCCTTTTGCGGACTTTTATATAATGCGCCATAGGCGGCTTTCACTCCGGTGATGCACAAAAAAATAGACTCAGCATACCGAAACGAAGCTACACAACAAAAAACCCGCATAAATGCGGGCTTGTTTGCTTGACAATGGTGCGCCCGAGAGGATTCGAACCTCTGACCTCCTGATCCGTAGTCAGGCACTCTATCCAGCTGAGCTACGGGCGCATAGTCTTAAGTGAGAGGGAAAATAATCAAAAAATGTGTTAATTGCAAGCTTTAAGTATAAAAAAGAATAAAGCAGCCTGCCCTGAGCATTTCCACCAGTTTAACTTGACAGATTTTTGTGAACAAGCGATCTTATATGTAGGTATTTCGCTTTACTTCCTTTCTGCAACTCTGTAGAAATTCATAAAACATTAATTGGATCTATTAATTATTATGACGACATTCACACCGTTCATTCGCAAAAATCTTATGATATGCACGGCTGTTGCCCTTGTAGGCGCAGGCTTTGTTTCTCTATCTTCTCCGTCTTTTGCGCAGAGCCGCGCTAATGCGCCGGCGCTTGTTATTACGCACGCCCCGCTCCCGCAGAGCCTTAAATCAAAATTATATAGTTCGCCGCAGCAAGTGCGCGAGATTACAGCCAAGGAAATTTCCGGCGATGCTTACCGCAGCCTTTCGGGTTCAATGGTTGGGCAAGAACTATTTGACCTTCAGAATAATCTAGCCAATTTGCAAAGCCGCCTTGAGGGGCTTGCAGGCAACATGTCAGGCCTTCAGCGTGATGGTGAGCGCCTCTCTGCGCAATACTATGCCAACATTGCTACAATCAATACACAGCTACAATCAGGTACAACGCCGGGCAATCCTCGCCTTGTTCGTAAACTTGGCGAAGCGCAAAGCGACCTTCAAGGGCTTAACGACAATATCTCCCGTATGAATGATCAGGCCGTACAAGTTTCTGAAGCGGCCTCTCAGGCGGCTTATATGCTTGATAAAACACGCGCCGCCTACGCCATATCCGGCGCGGTTGAAGAAGATCACGTAAAGCTTACCGAAATAGAAGACAGCGTTAATAACACTGTCATTTATATCGAGCGCCTATTGAACACTGTGAGTGACAGCATTTCACGCACAACGGCCTATTTGAGCACTGAGCGTAATAACATTCGCACGCTCTCCATGGCCGTGACCAATGGCGACCTTTATGGCCGCAGCCTTTCTAACCGCCCCTTCTCGACAGCGGTTGCCTATCAGGGCAACGCTGGACAGATGAATATGGATCAAGGTTATGTCGGCGGCGAGCAACAGCCTATGATGGCGCAGCCTGCTTCATTGCCAACTGGCGGCCGCCCGCTGGCTAAAATAAAATTCGACAATCCAGATGTAGATTACGAGCAAGCGCTTTATATCGCTGTAAACGAGGCTTTGGAGCGTTATCCAAATGCACGCTTTGATCTTGTTGCCGTGCATCCTGCGCAAGGCAATGCGGCTGAAGTGGCTATCGAAAGCACAAGAGCACGCCGTAATGCAGAGCGCGTTCTTCGCACACTTACCGGCATGGGCGTTCCTTCTGAAAACATTGATCTGGCCTATGACCAAAGCGATGCGGCCCGTACAAACGAAGTGCATCTCTATATTAAATAGCTGATTTTATAAGGCGGAGATTTCTGCCTTATCCCCCCAAACAATTCATTTTACATATATTTCCTTGCTTTTTGCGGCAATTTTTTGCTATATTTGTGTCGCAAAGGAAAGACTATGACCATGAATAACGAAATGAATAAAGCCGCGGCACCGCCAGCTGACCGCCTACCTTCCGCAAAAGATGACCCGCGCAAGGTTTTCATCCTCGAGCTTCCACGCACCGTTGTAGAAAACAATAAAGACGTAACCAAACGGACTTGGCACGTTCTTGGTGTTCCCGATAGCCTTATCCAGCGCTACGAAGACGCTTGCAAAGCGCACAGCAAGGAAAACCAGATCTTAACAATTAAAAAGCGCGGAGAGCATCTTGTTCCAGGCCTTTACAGCGTTGAAAACAATACAGAAAACCTTCTCGCCAAAGTAATCGAGAGCGGCGAAGGACGCCTAGAAGATCAAGCCCGCGATGCGCTTAAAGCCAAATATGGCGAGTATATTAATGAAGATAGCGTCACCGCACAGTCCAACGCCCCCGCGCCACACCACAACGATAATAATAAAAAAGACAAACAGGAACCCCCATCAACAGGAGACGTAAGTGGCATTAACGGTCCAACTTGACGATCTCCACCCGGATAGACTCCCGCAGTCTATTCTCGATGATCCGTTTGCTGATATTTATAGAAGCAGCGTGCCCATAGGGGCTGAGGATGTCGAAAAGGAAATCAACAGCCATATAGCGCACCACATAGAATCCGCGGATAGCGCAAAGCGTAGCGCTGTTTACGAGACCGTCTCCAATGCGCCGGTTATCGTTAACGCATTCTTGGGCGATATGCATGCCTTGATGGCCTTTGCCAAAACCATACCGGTGTATTACGAATTTTACCGCGGCTATGATGAGGGCAATAATGACGCGCGCCATCTTTCGCGCGCCAAAAAGATGGATGAGGCGTTTCGTGCCCGCAATGGCCGCTCGGATGCCCGCATCTATCATGCGCTAGGCCTTGAGCTGACCTCCGATCCGGAAATGCTGAACCGCCGCATTGATACGGAGCGCGAGGAGCAAATCGAAGCGCGCATTAAAAATATTCGTCCTCTAGGAATACGCTTTAAAGAAGCGCGCGCGCAAATACAGCGCAATTTCGAGCGCGCCACCAAAATCATGGCCGAATCGCCGTTCACTGGAGCAAAACAGGGCTTAAATAAGCTTGGTCGCACAACAAAACAAATCGGGCGTGCGATAGCATCAATTGATTATAAAACAGCTGTTATTGATTTTGCCAAAGGCTCGGGACATGACATCATAAAGCTCGCGCCGTCTTATTCCGGCTTAAAAAGTGATCTGCTCTCTATAAAGAAAAGCGATATACAGGAATTGAGAATCGGCAAGATTTACAGAACATTCCACGCGGCTAATTTAGGTATCCTCGGCACATTTTGCGCCTCGACAATTGTCGAGCTAAAACAGGCGCGCGATCATTTAATCTACGATCCGATCAAAAAGAAAACCGGCCATGATGTGCAGGAATGGATGGAGCAAAAGCTCGATCAAGCCGCTTATTATGCCTCCAATGTTACGATCAAGCCCTTGAAAAAGCTGGCCCAGATTATAGCCAAGCCGTTTCAAAAAGAATCGCCGCCCATTCCTGTTAATGACAATGCTGTGGATGATGATGACGACTTTACCGTTAAATCGACGCCTGCAGAAAAGCCTATTAACCTACACCGCACCGACCGCGAGTTTCAGCGCATTATGCGCGCACGCCGTAGTGATTTGATTTCCTGCGCATGGAACACTGCCGCTAAGGCCGGAGAAACCTATTTTGTGTATGACGTCACAAAGCTCGCTTATAAGAGCTTAAGCACGGCAACCAGCGCGGGCGATTACACAACGGGCGCTTTTTACGCCGGATCAACCATTCTGGCCGCCGCCGCGCTCAACCATATTTGTAAACGCCGCCTCCATCTCTTCAATCACCTCAGCAGCGCCCGCTCACAAATGGCGCTGAAAGACGTTGAGAAGACATCATTGGGGAATAATATGCGCATTATCGTGGAAAATATCGACCACGCGCACGAAAATACTAAAATCAGCGATTATATCAGCACCGCTATAGACATACTCGAGCGCATGAAAAAAATCGAAAGACGGTCTTTCGAAGAAGGCCCGAGAGAGAATATCCGCGTCTTTTTGCGACGCCTCAGCGACGATGTCGAGCTTTTCCCGCCGCATCTCGAGGAGCAAACTCAGGAATTAAAAACGCTTCTAGGGCAAATTGACCGTAATTATTTTGATAAATTACCCTCTCCACAGATTTCCACGCCGTTGGAACAGAACTCTCTTTAAAAAATAGAATGATTATGGCACAAAGGAAAGAGCTTGACGCTAGGCAGAGAATGCTTAGGATGCAAGATTATACCTGAAATGAATATTATGCATAACCATTAATGATGGCTTGAATTCAGCCCTATCTACACAA
>JBBKXC010000071.1:0-5798 GCA_037969275.1 Bdellovibrionales bacterium
ATAAATCCCGCTCGACCAGAGAAAGAAAAAAACATGGCACATATTGACGACCCCCAAACACAAAGAGCCAATCTGGATTACATCCAGACCTCCATGAATGCGCCTTTGCTTGAGAAAGATCATGAGCTTGATCTTGCGCGTAGGTGGCATGAAAGCGGTGATGAGGCGGCGTTGCATGAGCTTATAGAATCCTATACGCGCCTTGTTGTTTCCATGGCGGCGCGCTTTAGAAATTACGGTCTTCCCATGGGTGACCTTATCCAAGAGGGTAATGTCGGCTTGATGCAGGCAGCTAGCCGCTTTGATTACAAGCGCGATCTTCGTTTTTCCACCTATGCAAGCTGGTGGATACGTTCTGCTATTCAGGACTATGTCTTGCGTAACTGGTCTATTGTGCGAACAGGTACAACAGCCGCGCAAAAATCTCTGTTCTTTAATTTGCGCCGCTTACGCGCAAAAATTGAAGGACAGAACGAGCGTGAAGGTCTGGGCAGTGAAGGGCGTGCAAAAATCGCCAAAGAGCTTAAGGTTAAACTGAAAGATGTCCGCGAGATGGAAGCGCGCCTATCTGGCGGTGATCATTCTCTAAACGCAACGATTGGTGAAGACGGTGAAGACGACTGGCAGAGCATGCTGGCAGATGACCGCCCGAATCCCGAGGACATTGTGCTTGGCATGAAGGATGCGCAAACTCGCTCCGCATGGCTAAAGAGCGCCCTTAACGAGCTTAGCGACCGTGAGCAGACGATTATTAAAGAACGCCATCTTGGCTATGAAACCGTCACGCTAGAGCATCTCGGTAAAGAATTGGGCGTCAGCAAAGAGCGTGTGCGTCAACTAGAACAGCGCGCCATGAGCAAGCTCAAAAGCAGCATACAACGCTTTGTGAGTGATGAGAGCGATCTCTTCATCGAAGGCTAATTTTATATATAAGAATAAGAAAATTTGTGCCCGCTAAAAGACATGAATTTTCTTTATCGAAGCCGGGCTGAACCTTCCCCCCCTCAGTCCGGTTTCCCTTATTTACAGTCCGGTGTGAGCACGCCTCGTGCATGCTCGGTACAATTTATAATAAAAATAAGAGTTCTTGTTATAAATCACTATTGCGGGGCTATTGCTCGACCACAATCTTGTAACGCTGCCCGGCGCGAACCTGCTCGCCCGGACGTATCGCATTCATCATGCGGAAACGTTCGGCGTTGTATTGGTCAAAGGGGAAACGCGCAGCCAGTGATTCTACGCTATCACCCGCGCCCGCTGTCACAACGCGCACGACATGGGGTTTATAAGAAGCCTTCTCACCAGCGCTGATTTTAGCAAAGCTGTAACTTGCGCGCTTAAGCCCATCCACCAGACTTGCGGGCGCATTATTCGGGATACCAATCTGGAAGCGTGCCATCTGGCCGGAAGCGAACTCAATCGCGAGCAAACGGATCGTCATGGGCACATTATTGATACTGCCCGGAAAGGCGACGGTTGCAGCGCGCATGCCGTTGACGGTTATATTTTCTGGCGTGCTTGCAGCCTCGCCCTTAAGCCATACTTGCGTTAAATATCCCAGCGGATCTTGCCCCGCCGCTGTTTTTGCCAGATCAAAGATCATCGCTGCGCCCTGCTCCGACACCGCAACAACTTGCGTCGGCTGGTTATTCATCTTGAAGCCTTGCGGCACATTGAATTTAAAGCCGAGCCCCGGATGAATAAACTCATCTTTGCGGATAAAGCCATGCGAAGGACTATCGCCATATGTGATGCCGTTTACGACATCAAGATAGCGATCACGATTAACCGCGCCGCCACCTTGAACTTGCGCCACTTCTCCGGCTGTCTTGGCCACGCGCTCACCCGTTGCCGGATGCGTTGAGAAGTAAGACATGTCACTTTGCTGGCGGCCATCAAGCTGCGCCTCGAAAGCAGACGCGTTTTGAAGGTTACTCAAGAATGAGGTCATCGCAGACGGCTCATAGCCATTTTGAGCAAGGTAGCGAATGCCCAGCGTGTCGGCTTCGCTTTCTTGCGCGCGTGAATAGGATTTCAAATAAAGATCAGAGCCCAAACCAAGTGCCTGAGAAACGCCCGTTTTATCAATAGCTGCAGCCAAGATGCTTGCCCCCAAGGACGTCACAACGCCTCTGGAATAACGCTCTGCAGAATGACGCCCCGTTATATGCCCCGCCTCATGCCCCAAAACGGAGGCTAGCTCAGCCTCGCTATTGGCAACCGCCAAAAGACCGCGAGAGATATAGATATATCCGCCCGGTAAAGCAAAAGCGTTGATGATTGGAGAATCAACAACGAAGAACTTATACTGCACATCGGGGCGCTCGGTGTTTTGGGTTACCTTGCGACCCACCTCTTCAACATAGGCTTTCACGGCCGGGTTATTATACTCGCCAAACTCCTTGATGATATTAGGATGTTCTTCCGCGCCTACTTGGCCTTCTTGCTCGGGGGACATCAGGGCGGCAAATTGCGTACGCCCTGTTGCCGGATTGGTCGAGCAGCTTGATAGCGGCGTAATAAGCGCCAAAAGGAATAAGGGGTAAAAGAATGTCTTGATCTTCATGGGTAATCCGTATCTATTTTCGTTATGCGAGTAATAATAATAGTTTTTGTGCTTCTGGCCAGTTTTTTCGCTCTTAAAAGCGTAAATGCACAGCAGATGGGCGTTAGCCGCCTCAAAAATTCGAACAATTCGCAAAAAGAAATTCAAACGCTGGATAAAGGCTTCCCCGCGCCGCCGCCCGGCTCTGTTTTACCCGGCGGGCCGGATAGCCCTGAGATTAAGCCCGAAGAGCTTACGCTGCCCAAAGCCGATTTTACAATTCTTCAAGAAATTCCAGCCGATACGGTTAAGGAGATTATCGACCCGCTCACAATAAGGCTGGAGCGCGAGGGTCTTGCGCGCATTGGCTCATTGGATATTCCCGACCTCACCCCCTATGCACAAGGGCCAATAGCCGAGAGCGCCATGGCGATCTTAAAGCATATGCTAGAGGGCAAGCGCGTGCGGGTTTTTCAGACGCAAGACAAGATAAAGGGCCGTAAAAACCGCCTAAACCAGCTTATGGTTCACCTCTCGCTCGAGGGGAGTGATAGCTGGGTGCAGGGCATTCTCGTGCGGCTCGGCCTAGCGCGCGTGCGCACCGACCCATCCAATACCGAGCTAACGCGAGAGCTATATGCGCTTGAGGAAATGGCGCGCGCTGAAAAGCTCGGTCTTTGGGCGTTCCCAGAATACCGCATCTTAAAGGCCGAAGAAACAGCCGACAAAATCAACAGCTTTCAGATTGTTGAGGGGCGTGTCGTTAGCGCTGCCCGTAAACAAAACAATATCTATCTCAATTTTGGCAATGATTGGCGCGAAGATTTCACCGTCGGTATTGCCTCGAGCGATGCCAAAACATTCTTCAAGGCGAATATGAATCCACAGGATTTAAACAATAAAACAATCCGCGTGCGCGGCTGGCTCCGCTCGTATAATGGGGCTTATATGGAGATAGACCACCCCGAGCGCGTTGAAATTCTGGAAAAGTAGCAGTTAAGGTGCTTATGCCGCTTTAAATCACGCGTAATACCTGTTAGAGGAAACATATGCCCATAAGAAAGCCAAAACCGCCCAAAAAACAGGAACGTGATCTGGAGAAAAGTTTTTTTCACCAGACCCCGCTTATGGATTTGTTTCCGCCCGTGACGCCTTATGCGAGCGGCTTTTTGCAGGTGGACGATACGCATAACCTTTATTGGGAGCAAAGCGGCAATCCGGACGGCGCAGCGATTGTTCTTTTGCATGGCGGTCCCGGCGCTGGCGCAACCCCAACGCACAGACGATTTTTCGACCCCGATTTTTACCGCATTATCATTATAGACCAGCGCGGCGCTGGGCGCTCTACGCCCCTAGGGAGTTTAGAAAACAACACAACCGATCACCTCGTTGAAGACCTTGAGGTTTTGCGCAAGCATCTCTCTGTCGATCGCTGGCATCTCTTTGGCGGCTCTTGGGGCAGCACACTTGCACTGTGTTACGCCGTTGCACACCCTCACCGCTGTATCAGTCTTATTCTGCGCGGTATATTTCTCTGTGAGCAATATGAGATTGACTGGTTCTTGTACGGCATGGGCAACATCTTCCCCGAAGCATGGGAACAATTCAGCGGGTTTCTACCGAAATCGGAGCGCAGCGATCTTTTGAATGGTTATTACAAGCGCCTGACAGGTGACGATCCGAAAGAAAAACTTAACGCCGCCATATGTTGGAGCCTCTATGAAGGCGCATGCTCTTCTATTGTCCCCAATTACGAGATCATCACCTCGGATGAGCAAAAGCATCACGCGTTGGCTATGGCACGTATTGAGGCGCATTACTTTAAACATGAAGTGCGGGGCGAGACGGAAAGCCTTTTGCACCAACTCCCGAAAATTCGTCATATCCCAGCGTCTATTATTCAAGGACGCTATGATGCAATATGCCCTATCAAGACAGCCTATACACTCCACCAACTTTGGCCGGAAGCCGATTATGTGAGTGTACCCGACGCTGGTCACTCCGCTTTAGACCCAGCGCTGCGCTCTCGGCTTATCGAGGCAACACAAAACGCCCGCATGATTAAATAATTTCGACGTCAAATATAAGAATAAGAAGGAACAACAATGCCCGCATTCAAAACACTCCGCGATCTGGACCTCAAAGGTAAAACAATTTTGATGCGCGCCGATCTTAATGTTCCGGCGCAGCGCGGCAAGGTTACGGATACGGCGCGGATTGATCGTTTGAAAGACGGCATTGATTATTTGTGTAATGCAGGCGCTAAAGTATTGCTTCTTTCCCATTTCGGTCGCCCTGAGGGCGAACAAAACCCGCAGATGTCCCTTGCCTTCCTCGTGCCAGTGCTGCAGCAGTGCTGGGGGCGCTCTGTGCGCTTTGCGCCCGATTGTGTCGGCGAAGCTGCAAAGAAACTCGCAGCATCGCTTCAGGAAGGTGATATCGGCCTTCTGGAGAATGTCCGCTTTCACAAGGAAGAAACCGACAATGATAAGGGTTTTGCTCGTAAATTGGCCGATCTAGGCGATATATTCGTCAATGATGCTTTTTCCGCCTCCCACCGCGCCCATGCCTCTACGGAAGGTGTGGCTCACCTCCTCCCTTGCGCCGCTGGCCTGCTCATGGAAGAAGAATTAAACGCATTAGAAAGCGCCTTGGGTAACCCTAAAAAGCCCGTCATGGCGATTGCAGGCGGCTCTAAAATCTCGAGCAAGCTCAAGGTTCTCTATCATTTAACCGAGCGTGTGGATTATCTAGTCCTTGGCGGCGGCATGGCCAATACATTCCTCTACGCCAAGGGCGCAGCGCTCGGCGATTCTCTATGCGAGAACGATATGGCAGATGAAGCGCGCGCTATCATGGCGCAAGCTGAAAAGCATGGCTGCGAGATCATCCTTCCCTCTGATAGCATTGCGGTACATGAGATTGCGCCAAACGCTCCTTTTGAAACGGTTGATTCCATGCATATTCCAGATGGTGCGCGCGCGATTGACGCTGGCCCGCAGAGTTTGGATTACATTTGTAAAACATTGGAAAAATGCAAGACGCTGCTCTGGAACGGTCCGCTCGGTGTCTTCGAGATCAAGCCCTTTGATACTGGAACGAATACGCTGGCCGCCAAAGTGGCCGAGCTTACTAAAGCCGGAAAGCTCCTCAGCGTAGCTGGCGGCGGCGATACCGTTGCTGCGCTAGAAAATTCCGGCCATATGGATGCGCTTTCTTATATCTCTACAGCGGGCGGCGCATTCCTGGAATG
>JBBKXC010000072.1:0-2753 GCA_037969275.1 Bdellovibrionales bacterium
GGTGTTTTTAAAAGCCTTTAGGAGAGAATAATGGGATATAAAGTCGCGGTCGTCGGTGCCACAGGTAATGTTGGGCATGAAATTCTAAATATCCTCCATGAGCGCAGTTTTCCTGCAAGTGATGTGATTGCGCTGGCCTCTAGCCGCTCTGTCGGGCGCGAGGTGTCCTTTGGTGATAAAAACCTGAAGGTTCAGGACCTAGCGACATTTGATTTTAAGGGCGTTGATATTGTTTTATCATCCCCCGGCGCTAAAATTTCGGCAGAGTTTGCGCCGCGCGCGGCTAAGGCTGGCGCGATTGTTATTGATAATACGAGCCATTGGCGCATGGACCCTGATGTGCCGCTCGTTGTGCCTGAAGTGAACCCCGAGGCGATCAAAGATGCCAAGAAGGGCATTATTGCAAACCCTAATTGCTCGACCATTCAAATGGTTATGGCCTTAAAGCCCCTACATGATGCGGCAATTATAAAGCGCGTGGTTGTGTGTACATATCAATCCGTTTCAGGTTCCGGTAAAGAGGCGATGGATGAGCTTTTTAATCAGACCAAAGGCATCTATGTGAACCAAAAGCCAGAGCCTAGCGTCTATCCAAAGCAAATTTCTTTCAATGTTATTCCACAAATTGATTCATTTATGGATGATGGTATGACCAAGGAAGAATGGAAGATGGTTGTCGAGACCAAGAAAATCCTTGATCCGAAGATCAAGCTTTGTGCGTCTTGTGTGCGTGTACCTGTCTTTATTGGCCACAGCGAAATGATTAATGTTGAATTTGAAAAAGAGATTAGCGTTGCCGAGGCCAAAAAATTATGGCGCAAAGCGCCAGGTGTGACCGTTATTGATCTTGAAACCGAGATGGAATACGTCACGCCGCATGAAATTCAAGGCGAGGATGATGTATTCATCAGCCGTATCCGCGAAGACATTACGGTTGAGAATGGCCTTAATTTCTGGTGCGTTGCGGACAATTTGCGTAAAGGCGCTGCGCTGAACGCTGTGCAGATTGCCGAGCTTTTGATCAAGCAAAAAGTATTAAAATCTAAAGCCGCATAAAATCTTACTATGAAAACGGCTTTGTATTTGCTACATAGGTATGAAAGCTGCCGCTTAAAATAAATAATAATATGGCCGCTTTCTTACATGGGAGGGGCCGTTTGAAAGCGGCCTGCAAAATTTTGGGAAAACCATCTGCGAAACCATTTCTGGACAATTATGTGCGGGGCGATTCGTCCGATCCTGTTATATTGTGTCAAAAGTTTTACCGCGCGGCGCAGCCTAACGCTGGCGCGCAAGTGAAAAATAAAAGCATATACGTCCCCTATGAGGTCTTTGATCTGTGCTGGGATGTCTTTGAGAAGGCCAAGAAATTGGTCAAGGCCATTGATGCTGTTCTGGATGATCCCGAACATAATTTGATAATGAGCGAGGCGCGGGGCTTGGGCCGTATGCTGCCTAACGAGGAATTGTTTATTGAAGAGCTTGAAAATTACCGCCACTATCTCGGCGGGCTAGATGACTTTACCGGATCAATTGACCGTAAAGGCTTTGTGAAGATATCTGCCAAGGCCGGACGCCAGATTAATGAAATGATGATGCGTAATTGCTTTATGGTGGCGCGCATTTTCGATGATGTCTTTAATACGGAATATATGGATCATTTTGGATTTTATAAGACGGCTGGGTTGCCCTATGCGGGGCCAAACGCCCTTCAGCCCTGCGTTGATGTGCTTGTGAGCATGACTAAAACCATGCGCGAAATTGATAAGCAGGTCTCATTGGGCCGCGCCGTGCCGGATTGGCCAAGTATGATCGCGGATCAACGCTATAAAGAATTAGCGGCGCCTGAGCCCCTTTAATTGCCCATTATATCAATGCCGAAGAACAAGAGTAATTCATCGAGCCACTGAAACCATGGAATGAGGTGGCCGCCCTTGTGCGGCCTGTTATTATCAATCGTAATATCGTGAATGAACATTTCTGCCTGAACGGCTTTTTGTGTTTCTTTACGAATTTGATCCATATCAAGACCATCAATAGCAAAGGCGTGCATTTTCTTTAGAAGCGCATCTTCTTCGGGATGCATGACCCCGTCTTTCATGGCCATAAGCCTTGCGAAATAGGGGATTTGACCGCGAAATTTCGGGTCATTAATATATGGAAGCAAGCTCTCTATAGGTTGTTCATTGTCAAGGTCGCTCTCTAATGTTGCGCGCTGTTCGTGATTAAGGGGCAGCCTGCTTATTAGGGCGGACATATAAGCGCGCTCCTGATCGCAGACAATGCCATCGGCATGCGCCATCGCGATTAGGCATCGCAGCATGTAAAATTTGCTCGTCCCGACGTCTTCTTCTCCAAAAGGCTTTTGTTGCATGTCGTGCTCCTCGAATAATTGATATGCCGTGTTATTGTGACATGGTCTTGCCGGATGATAAAGCGTCTAAATGCAAAGAAAGGCATTGAAAAAAGAGTGGAGCAGCCTATTATATGAGATGCTTTTAAGCCATTTGTTAAAGAAATAAGGACCCTCCATGAGCGACCCGAAAAGCCTTCAATCTAAACGCCCGCTTTCTCCGCATTTGCAGATTTATAAACCGCAAATCACTTCTGTGCTTTCTATTTTACACCGCGCAACGGGCGTGGCCTTGGCGATCGGAACCTTGATGGTTGTTTGGTTGCTGGTTGCCGCCGCGAGCGGCGAGGCAGCTTATAATGTATTTATGGATTTTGCGCTTTCACCGATTGGGCAAATC
>JBBKXC010000073.1:0-3335 GCA_037969275.1 Bdellovibrionales bacterium
CTGCTGATGTTGCTGTTGTTGAGAAAACACTTGCTGATGGTACTATGGTTCACATCAAAGGCGACCACGCTTTTGTTGTTGACGCTGAAGGCAATGAAACAGCTGCTCCAGATGGCGTACACACATTCAATGATGGTACAACTGCCGAAACTAAAGACGGTATGGTTGTAACTCATGAAGCTGATGTTGACGTTGAAGTTGAAGTTGAGCACGATACAGCTCACTAATTAGCTTAGCACTAATAATAAAACCCGGCTGCGTGATGCGCCGGGTTTTTTATTTGCCTATAAGCTTGTGAAAGGCTCTGTTTAAGCTGCCTTTTCCGTCTCATCTAAGCTCGGATAATCAATATAGCCCTCTGCACCGCCGGTATAGAATGTTTTTTGGTTGGGCATATTAAGTTTAGCGCCTTGCTTGAAACGCGCCATGAGATCGGGATTAGCGAGGTAAGGAACACCAAAGGCCACGCTTTCAGCTTTATCATGCTCGAGCGCTTCATTGGCGCTTTCCAGCCCATAACCGCCATTCACCATTAAATGACCTTTAAAGATCTTGCGAATAGCCGGTGTTATGCGCTCTTCTTTGCTGCCCAGCGGATGGCCTTCCTTGATCGGCTCCATAACGTGTAAATAGGCAAGGCCGAGCGTATCAATCTCGCGCGCATAAGCACTAAAGAGGGCTTTGGCATCACTGTCCTGCATATCATTGAAAGGATTTGTCGGAGAAATGCGCACGCCTACGCGCCCTGCGCCAACCTCATCCGCTACGGCCTTTATAACCATGAGCGGAAAGCGCATGCGATTTTCAATTGATCCGCCAAACTCATCATCCCGCTTGTTCGAGCCATCGCGTAAAAATTGATCCAGTAGATACCCATTGGCGCTATGCACTTCTACGCCATCGAAGCCAGCGCGCATAGCCCGCCTTGCACTCTCGACGTAATCTTGCACGATGCCTGGCAATTCGGAGGCCAGCAAAGCGCGCGGCGCCGGATAGCCTGTGCCTGATGCGCGGCGGATATTCTGCTCGGCGGCAATGGCGGACGGTGCAACGGCCTGCTCGCCGTCTTTATAAGTGCTCTCGTCTTTAACGCGGCCCATATGCCAAAGCTGTAGGACAAATTTCCCGTTTTGCGCGTGGACGGCCTCCACGGCCTTTTTCCAGCCAGCTTCTTGCGCGTCCTCATACATGCCGGGTGCGCCGGGCCAGCCATAGCCTTGCTCGGAAATGGCGGTGGCTTCGGCAATGATTAGACCGGCATCGGCGGCGCGCTGGGCGTAATATTGCGCCATGATGTCGTTTGGAATACGGCTCTCACCCGCCCGCCCGCGCGTTAAGGGCGCCATGACGGCGCGGTTTTTAAGTTCAATGTCACCCAAGGTGACGCGATCAAATAAAGTGCTCATGCGGTAATCTCTTTCTTATATATGAGCCTATAAGATTGTACGCGCGCTTAAGAATATCAAGCCGCTTTGAATTTTTTTATATCCTTTTGGGCGCACATTCTATAGGTTCGCTTCCATCATGAAGCCACAAGCCCGTATAGAAGCAGTTACCGAACTTTTGGACAAGGTCTACGCCTCGCGTATTCCTATGGATGGGACATGCGGTGATTATATGCGTGCACGCCGCTACATTGGCTCAAAAGACCGCGCCTTTATTGCCGAGCATGTCTACGCGATGATGCGCTATCACGCGCGTCTTGGCTGGTGGTGTACGCATTTGGGGCTTGAGGACACAGCGCGCAGCCGCGCGATCCTCTATTTTGCGCTTGTGAATGGCGATACACTTTCCCGCTTTAAAGACCTTTATGATGGCTCAGATCACGCGCCCGAGCGCTTATCAGATGATGAGATGGCGCTCATTAATAAAATTGAAGGTAAAACGATCGAGCATAAGGATATGCCGCCAGAGGTTTCCGCCGAATGCCCGCCAGAGCATGCGCAGAGCCTTAAAGATTATTTTGGCGCAAATTTTGTAACCGAGCTTTCCGCTATGATGAATCCGGCGACACTGGATTTGCGGGTCAATACCTTCCTGATTGACCGTGATGGCGCTATCGGCTCGCTCGCCAAGGACGGCGTGGAGACAACTAAAACGCCGCTCAGCTATTCTGGCCTACGCTGCGCGGATAAGGCATATCTTTCGAAAACCAAGGCGTTTCATAAGGGCTGGGTTTCTATTCAAGATGAAGGATCACAGCTCATCGCCCAGCTTTGCGGCGCGGAGCCCGGCATGCAAGTGCTTGATTTTTGCGCGGGCGGCGGCGGTAAAACGCTGGCACTGGCCTCTGCCATGCAGCGCAAGGGGCGCATTGTCGCCATGGATAACGATTCCAGAAGATTGGAAAAGGGCCGCCAGCGCTATAAAAAGGCACAGCTCGCCGATATTATCGAGGTGCGTAGCCTTGAAGACGAGAAAAACCGCAAATGGCTTCGTCGCCAAAAAGATAAATTCGATATCGTTTTGCTTGATGTCCCATGCAGCGGAACGGGCACATGGCGCCGCAATCCGGATATGCGCTGGCGCAATTATGGCCCATCATTTGAAGAGCTGACGACGCTGCAAGCCGAAATTATTGAGCGCGCTTTTGATACCGTAAAGCCCGGTGGACGTTTGGTTTACGCGACATGTTCGCTGCTGCCCGAAGAAAACGAGCGCCAGATCGAGACTTTCTTGCATAATCATCCTGATTTTGAGATTGCGGCCTTAGACCCCGCCCTTGGAATTGGGACTCCTTTTATGCGTTTAACACCCCATCGTCACCAAACGGATGGGTTCTTCGCGGCCATCTTACAAAAAAAATTATAACTATTTTTTAGACATAAGATGGCGCCAATCCTTAACGCCGCAAACCCGCAGACTCAGGTAACGCCAAGGCTAGGCGCAGGGTTTCAAGGGCTGTGCATAAGTAAATTTTGTTAAGCATTATCAACATCTTATTAATAGATACAATTTAGATATAATTTAGATAAAATTGTATTTACATAATAATTCTTTTTTAACTTACTCCTCATATACTAGGGCTGTGTATGGGGAATTAAATGTTAAAAACAAACTTTAAAGCAGCGCTAGAGCGCCGTGAAATAGAGCAAAGTATTGAGGGCGCGCCGGATATGGCGCCGGATACGGGTAATGCGTTTAGCGGCAGCAAGGCCGTGATGGACCGCGAAACCATGTATGCCATTGATAATGCACTGATGAATGATGATGATGGCGCGGAGCCATCCTCCATCGGCAACGCCGCGCTCATGCTGGCCGGAAAATTCGCCGCCGCCGCCTCCAAAAAGGAAAAAGAGAAGTCCCGTCAAATGATGTGGGAAGTTCTCATGCAG
>JBBKXC010000074.1:0-2776 GCA_037969275.1 Bdellovibrionales bacterium
CTGAGCATGGATTTTAACGACGATGATATTCTGGATTATCTCAGAAATAACCCCAATTTTCTAAAACGCAATCCCGAAGCTTTGGAGTTTATGGACTTGCCCCCTATCAGCAGCGAAAAAGGCGTGGCGGATTTCCAATCCTATATGATTAAACGCTTGAAAGCCGATAAGGAAGAGGTTCTCCAGACCACGCAAATTCTGGTCGAGAATAGCCGCGCCAACATGAACAACCAGCAGCGCATCCACAAGGCCGTTTTACGATTGCTAGAAGCGCGTAATTTCGATGACTTTATCCGCACGATGACTTTGGATTTATCCACTATGCTTGATGTCGATATTACGACTTTTGTGGTCGAGGCCAATGGCAATGAAATACCCCATGTCCACACATCGGGTATTCGCGTTATTCCAAGCGGTACGATTGATAAATGGATGAAAGACAAAAACATTTTGCTGCAAGATAATATCAGCGGTATCGAGTCTATCTACGGCGGCGGCGCTACGCTTGTGCAATCACAGATATTACTGCGCATTGATATCTCGATGGACACACCGCCCGCCATTTTGGCCTTTGGCAGCAGAGATCCCAATATGTTCCAAAACGGCCAAGCCACAGACCAGATAACATTTCTGGCCCGCGTCATTGAACGGACGTTCCGTCATTGGCTGGATATGCCAGTCTAAATATTAAGCTACTTTTTTCTGGCTTTGCGGCTCGGGCAACCAGCGCTGCGCTTTTGGCATTCCGGAAAGCTCAATGAATTTCGGCTTGGCAACATAATCGCGCTTGCCGATAAAGATGTAAGTCCATGCGCGTTCCCCGCCCATAAGATCAACACTCACACGCTTGTATTCAGTGCCCTCATCTTCGAAATCATCAAGCACATCCAAGAGATGGTCATTAACAACATAAAGCTCGCCATGAACCATATGTTTCCCATCCGCAAGAAGCCCCGGCGTGAAATGACCCGGCGCAGATTTCGAGGCAAACTCGACAAGACTATAAGACGCGCTGGTGGTATAAGCCGCGCCTAGAAAGCGTGCCCCCTCCATCATCGCGTGGTTACGATGGCCGCGCATCAGCGTGCCGTAAACAAAGATTTTATGTGCGCCGTATTTTTGTGTCATAATAGTCCTCTGAGTTTTCATTTTATCTATCTTCAAACAAATCCTATGACAATCAAAGAAAATATTATTGTGCTCTGCACACCAGATCTAGCAAAAAGGCTCGGTGAGTGGCAGGATTACCTGAAACATGAGAAGCATGTTTCACCGCATACTATGCGCGCCTATTGCGGTGATGTGTCGCATTTTATCCGCTTTTTGAATAACAATCACAGCAAGGAAATATCATTAGATAACCTGTCGGAAACCGGCATTCGCGATTTTCGCAGCTGGATGTCGCGCAAGGCTTTGGATGGCACCTCCAATGCCAGCCGCGCCCGCTCCCTCTCCGGCGTTAAAAACCTACTGGTCTGGATGGATAAGCAAGGCATCATGCATAATGCCCATATCAAAACAGTGCGCAGCCCCAAATTACCGCATAAACTGCCGCGCCCCTTGCATGAAAAGCAGGCCTTCCGCGTTCTGGAAGAGGCTCTACTCAATATAAACCCAGATGCCGAGCCATGGATCGGTCAGCGTAATAAGGCGCTATTTACCCTGCTCTATGGCTGCGGCCTGCGGATTAATGAGGCTCTATCTCTCAACATTGGCAATTTGCCCCGCGATGGTTTCCTGCGCGTCATGGGTAAAGGCGGGCGCGAGCGCCAAGTGCCTACTTTGGCCATTGTCGAAGACATGCTCAAACTCTATTGCGCGGAATGCCCATACCCTGAAGAACCAAGCAGACCGCTTTTTCTAGGTGAGCGCGGCCAGCGTCTCAATCAGGGCGTTGCGCAAAAAGCCATGCGCGATCTGCGCCGCGCCCTCAGCCTACCTGAAAACGTCACACCGCACGCGCTGCGCCATAGCTTTGCAACGCATTTGCTGCAAAACGGAGCCAATTTGAGGGAGATTCAGGAATTGCTGGGACACGCCTCTCTCAGCTCGACCCAGCGTTACACAGAAATCAATGCGACGGAGCTCATGCGCGTCTACAAGGCTGCGCATCCACGCCAATCAGATTCATAATTATGGCGCTGCACCTTTATTTGCATTTAAAATAAGATATTCTCATCATAAACACGCAATCGCGGGGTATGCTTTCGTCCTTAAAGACGCTCTCACATTTGCTTGATACAATTTGCAATAACAATAAATCTTATTGCAATTCACTTTAATTGCATTCACACGGCCTTGTGTCTTCATAGCGCTCTTGCTTGCGCTTTTCCAAAGAAATTATGTTGTCTCGCTCGGTGCCATCAAAGAACTTCCCCTGCGCCTTAGCTATCTCTTGCTGCTTACGCAAGGATTCAATCCATTGTTCTGTAACGGTCATTTTATTTTTCATACCGTTACAGTAATATATTTCTTACGTAAAATCAAGATTGCGCGTCTAAGCGGAGCGCTCGCCCCGCCTAAAGCTAAAACACCCTAACATATGATCAGCTGTGGAGGGCGCGCTTGGCAACAGCAAGCGCCGCCTCCTTCACCACTTCCGTCAAGGTCGGGTGCGCATGGCACGTGCGGGCGATATCTTCGGCTGTACCTTCGAATTCCATGACGCTCACCACTTCTTGGATCAGGTCACCAACATTCGGCCCGATCATATGTGCGCCTAAAACGCGGTCAGTCTTGGCATCAGCCAGAATTTTCACAAAGCCGTCCATAGCAT
>JBBKXC010000075.1:0-4193 GCA_037969275.1 Bdellovibrionales bacterium
ACAGCGACCGACGCCGACTCGGCAACGCTAAACAACACAAAGCGCGGCGAGGCCGCAACCTGCGATGGCGATTTTATGAACCAGATATATGCCCGCGCCTTTTTGGAGTCAGAGCGTGAAACTGTCATGGCGCAAACTTATATCCGCAAGCCGGACTCTGTCCTCGCCTATACGTGCTTTGACCGGTTTTTGAATAATGTAGCGCAAAGAGCGCCGCCACTATTTTCTGAAAGTACGGAATGGTCTGGAACAAATATCCCCCTCAACATTGCTTTCACTGGCGCAGGAAACCCGACATCGATACCTATTCAGGTTAATATGGGCAGCGGACATATCGTGCCCAATTTATCATCCGTAGTTTCCACAGCGATGACTGCATATCTTCAAAATTTCAATCATGATTTTCTAGGCGGCGCGGCCACTGGCCTCAGTGCTTCTATCGCAGGGTCAGTTAGCCCCGGCGCTTATTCATGTGCCAATATGCGCCTTGTTTGGGATATTGCCCGCTGTCAGAATTTCCCTGCTGCGCCTGATCTTTTTTGGACATTCGACGAGCTTGCTGCGGCGGACCCAAGGCAATTACCCGCGCCCGGATCTTGTGACGTCACCGCCATTATTACGGCCGATCTCATTTCAACGGCTAAAAACGAAGGCCCCGCTTACGCAACAGCGACACATGACCCGATAGATCTTTTTATACCGATACTTCTCCCCTCAACATCGAATGCGGAATGTCTTCCCCCTGTCCGCACAGGACTTGATGTTATTATTTATACGCATACACAAGGCGCGCCTACTGCAGCCAATCCATCGGGCATGACACGGACAGACGCACTTATACCCGAAATGCTCTGTATAAATCCGGGATGTTATTATGATAGAACTGCTGGTGAATGTAGAAAAGGTTAGGGTTTGCCAGACTGGCTAAAAATTAGGTATACTGGTAATGAGCTATTGGGATCGCAAGAGGTTGTTTATGAATCTGGAATGTTTTTTTAAAAAAATCGGGCTATACAAGCCCGCTATGACGAGCGTTGCATTCGCTTGTGCATTGCTTTTGCCCATACAAGGCATGGCGCAAATAGCGGCAACTCCTTGTGATCCGACTTATTTCCAATCTATGGAACAACGTGCATGGCTTGAGGCCGAGCGTGAAATCATCCAAAACCAGAACCTCATTTTCAAACCAGATAGTGTGCTGTCCTATACATGTTTTGATCGCTACTTGTTCGAATTGGCCGACCATGCCACCAATATGTTCAGTGAAACAGATCGCTGGGGAACCGATGTGCTTGGCTCGTCCGCCGATCAAGATGATCATATGAACAGAGCGCTGGAAATTCTTGTTTCCGCTTCTTTGAATATTTATCTGAATAGTAACTTCCACGGTAATGGCATACTCAATCTTTTGGGCGGTAGAAGCCCTACGTCACGTCCTGTGGTTGATCCTAATATTCCCGATGGTTCTTCATATTCTTGCGACGTCATGCAAACAGTTTGGATGGAAGCAAAATGTTATGATTTCATCGTAGAGCCTGGTGATGGTTTCTTCACTTTCGAAAATTACGCCTCCAATTCAAACAAAAGACAGTTCCCAGAGGCCTGCGCCGCTGCCGGAGCGGGCGCTCTTAACGCTATGTTCCAAACGGCAATTGATGATTCTGGCTTGAACCCTGCAACGCCGCCGCCATGGCCATTAGATTCAACGCTGACCTATCTTGATAATTTTGATGCAGCAAGCTGCGGAGTGGCGGCTTTTGTTCCCATTCCAACAGGCGTTATCGTGCGCCGCACCCAGCAAACGCCGCTTGAATATTTCGAAGGTGTTTGTATTCAGCCGGGCTGTCACTATGTCCCGGCAGGCGGCATTGGCGGCGTGCCGACTGCTGGCGGAACATGCGTTCCTTAAAAACTATGCTTTAGGAATTCATTGCGCCGATCAACAACTGCTTTAATTTCTTCTGGAATTCGGGACTTCCCTGATATTTTTCGGCAAGGGTCATCACCGTGCTTAAATTCTTCTTCTTATCTATGATAGTTTCATCAGCAAGCGCCTCTGGGCGTTCCTGTATTTTAGCCAATTCCTGCGCATAGAGCGCTTGTTTTTGCACTTCGCTTTTGATTTTAGCCATAAGATCGGGATGTTCTCCTTCAAATTTGGCACGTAGATCGCGCATCTGCTTCAGGGTTTTTTCCCGCAGATTGATATCTTTTTTTGTCGTGCGCGTAATTCGCATTATATCCCTTTATGGTCAAAACGGTTTGAATATACCACCTAGTTAGGTTAAGAATATCGCATAAACCCTAAGAGTTCGTTAGTCTTTGCACCCAAATATCATGCTCGGTCTTTATAAAACCTTATTATATCCCGCTCGTCCGCTTCTTACGCGGCTACTGGAATCCCGCGTCCAGAAGGGTAAAGAAGACCCTAAGCGCCTTGATGAGCGCAAAGGCCGCGCTGGCTTTCCCCGCCCTGACGGCCAATTAATCTGGCTTCATGCGGCCAGTGTTGGAGAATCACAATCGGCCTTGGCGCTCATAGACTTTATCCTTAAAAATAACCCGCAAGCGACATTTCTTGTGACCACTGGCACGAGAACCTCGGCGGAGCTCATGGCTAAAAAGCTCCCTAAACAGGCGCTGCACCAATACTATCCGCTAGATCATCCTAAATGGGTGAACCGCTTTTTGGATCATTGGCAGCCTAATCTTTGTCTCTGGATGGAATCGGAGCTTTGGCCGAATATGATTATGGAGATTAAAGCGCGCGGCATCCCTGCTGCTTTAGTGAATGCCCGCCTATCCGAGCGCTCCTTTAAACGCTGGAGCATAGCCAAACGATCTGCAAAAGCCTTGCTTTCTGCCTTTGATGTTATTTTGGCACAAACTAAAATTGAGGAGCGCTACTTCAAGGATTTGGGCGCGCCGAATGTAATAATAAGCGATAATTTGAAATATAGCGCTGAACCTCTAGATTATAACGAGCAAGATTTAAAAGTCTTACAGAAGGCGATTAACATGCGCCCAGTCTGGCTTTACGCCAGCACGCATAAGGGCGAAGAAAGCCTTGCTTGCGCGCTCCACAAAGACGTTAAAGCCCGTTTTCCTAACCTGCTAACCGTCATTGTGCCGCGGCATCCGGGGCGCGGGCATGAAATCGGGGATATTTGCGATCAATATAATTTAGATCCCGTTATGCGCCGCGATATCAAGCGCCTGCCCGACATGGATACCGATATTTATATCGCGAACACTATAGGGGAGCTCGGCCTGTTTTACCACGCTTGTCCGCTCGCCTGCATTGGCCGCAGCTTTAGTGATGATGGTGGTGGCGGTCATAACCCAATTGAAGCCGCCATGCTTGGCTGCGGCGTTCTGCACGGCCCGAACGTCCAAAATCTACAGGAAATTTTTGATGATATGGATGCGGCTGGCGCGGCCATTGCCTTAAGCGATAAAGAAGATTTCCGCCAGAAATTAGAGTATTACCTCTCAAATCCAGATGCACTCGCGCAGTTTCAGGCCACAGGTCGCGATTTTGCGCATGCCAAAGCTCGCGTCATTGACACTGTTATGACATATATAACGCCGCTCATCCTCAAATCAGAGGGCGAAAAGAGGCGCAATGGAGCTTAAAACCCCCAATTTTTGGTATCGCAGCCCCTCTACCGAGCCGCCGTTTCCCGAAATGGCGCTTGGGCTACTCTCACCGATTTATCGGCTGGCTGATCGCTGTAATCGCAATCGGGTAAAACCCCATAAGGCGGGCATCCCTGTAATTTGCATCGGCAACGCCGTTGCGGGGGGGAGCGGCAAAACCCCTGTAGCTCTTGCTATTAGCGCGCTCCTTAATGATAAAGCGCCCTACTTCCTAAGCCGCGGCTATAAAGGGAACCTTCCCAGCCCTGCGCTTGTAAGCCTTACCGAGCATAGCTATGCGCAAGTCGGTGATGAGCCGCTCTTGCTGGCGCAAACTGCGCCTACCGTTATCTCTAAAGACCGCGCGTTAGGCGTTACGCTAGCGCAAGAAAAAGGCGCGGGGGTAGTTATCATGGATGACGGTCTTCAAAACCGCGCCCTTCATAAGGATATCACTTTTATGGTGATTGATGGGATGCATGGCTTTGGCAATTTAAAGACCCTGCCCGCCGGCCCTTTGCGCGAGCCTTTGCACGAAGCCTTCGAGAAAACCG
>JBBKXC010000076.1:0-8016 GCA_037969275.1 Bdellovibrionales bacterium
GTTATGGGTTGATTGTCTTAAGCGAAATTGCATCACGCGCCCTTTCTTCGGGAATGAATGATCCTGGCACGGCCATTGATGTCATTAGCACTGCGGTACGTTTATTAGCTCCTTGGATAAAACCAAGGGAGGAAAAAGAGGATATTTTATTCCCCAGAGTTTATGTGCCCGCTATTGATACAGAGGATTTATTTAAAGATGTTTTTATGCCGATTGCCCGTGACGGTGCCCATATAATGGAAGTAGGAATTAGGTTGCAAAAGGCCTATGTATCTCTTGCCTCAATCGGCGATGAAAATTGCAAAACCATAGCAAAGCAACATTCCGCCTTGATCCTCAAACGGGCGTTAGCCTCTTTGACACTACAAGAAGATAAAGACATGATGGAAAGTTATGCGTTAGTTTTAAGATGATCTTATCAGTGGTCCCCTTAGATTTTCCTACACGTAATAAAGAAGAAAAGGAATAAACCATGAACGATTGCTGCCCTACTCATGAACATAAAGAGCCAGCCCCGTTGCCGAAGGGTGTTGATCCAATGGATGTGACATATATTTGCCCCATGCATCCCGAAGTGCGCCAACAAGGCCCGGGGAGCTGCCCTAAATGCGGGATGGCGCTGGAGCCTGAAACAATCACAAGCGAAGAAGGCGATAACCCAGAGCTGGCCGATATGCGCAAACGGTTTATATTTGGACTAATTCTTACCCTTCCGGTATTTATGCTGGAAATGGGCGGGCATGTTTTTAACATCCACGATTATATGAGTGGCACTGCTTCTAATTGGACGCAGCTTGTGCTGGCTACCCCTGTTGTTCTTTGGGCAGGGAAGCCGTTCTTTGAACGCGGCTGGCAATCTTTGAAAACCCGCAATCTGAATATGTTCACCCTTATTGCCATGGGAACTGGCGTGGCGTGGCTTTATAGCATCGTAGCGACACTGACCCCTAATATCTTCCCTGATACCTTTCTAGGGCCTGATGGTGCGCTAGCGGTTTACTTTGAATCGGCGGCTGTGATTACCGTGCTTGTCCTACTTGGGCAAGTTCTGGAACTTAAAGCGCGCGCACAAACAGGCGGCGCCATCCGCGCTTTGCTTGATCTGGCTCCAAAAACAGCCCGCCGTGTGAATAATAATGGCGACGATGAAGATGTGCCGCTGGATGACATTAAAGTTGGTGATTTGCTGCGCGTTCGCCCTGGTGAAAAAGTGCCATTAGATGGCGTTGTAACGGAAGGCAGCAGCGCCGTGGATGAATCCATGGTCACGGGCGAGTCCATGCCAGTTAAAAAAGAGACAGGCAGTAAGGTTGTCGGCGCGACGATGAACCAGACGGGCAGTTTCATTATGAAGGCCGAGCATGTTGGCAAAGATACAATGCTCTCGCAAATTGTGAAAATGGTATCAGAAGCCCAGCGCAGCAGTGCGCCCATACAGCGGGTTGCTGATATTGTTGCAGGATGGTTTGTTCCGGCGGTTATACTATCCGCTGTGATTGCCTTTACAGTTTGGTCTATGTTTGGCCCGTCCCCATCATTCAGCTATGCCTTGATTGCAGCAGTAAGCGTTCTCATTATTGCTTGTCCTTGTGCGCTCGGCCTCGCCACGCCGATGTCCATTATGGTTGGCGTTGGCAAAGGCGCGCAAGCCGGTGTTCTGATAAAGAACGCTGGGGCGCTTGAGCGCATGGAAAAAGTCGATACGCTGGTGATTGATAAAACGGGGACGCTGACGATGGGTAAGCCAACCGTAACAAAAATTGTCGCGGCAGAAGGCTTTGCCGAGGACGATCTTTTGTCATTAGCTGCCTCATTGGAGCAAGGCAGCGAGCATCCACTCGCCCATGCCATTGTGATGGCGGCGAAGGATAAAAAGCTGAAGTTGCAAGCGGCAGATGACTTTAATTCCCCAACAGGCAAAGGCGTGGTGGGTAAAATCAAAGACAAAAACGTTGCGCTTGGCAACGTGATGTTGATGGAAGAACAATCCATTGATGTATCCGCTTTATCCGAACAGGCTGATGAGCTTCGCACCGACGGGGCAACTGTTATCTTTATCGCTGTGGACGGTAAAGCCGCAGGCCTTCTGGCTATTGCTGATCCCATAAAGGAAACAACGCCAGAGGCCATTAAACAGCTTCAAGCGCAAGGGCTTCATATTGTGATGCTTACCGGAGACAATCGCCGTACCGCCGAGGCCGTGGCAAAGACGCTGGGCATTAAAGAAGTGGAAGCCGAAATACTGCCGGAAGATAAAAGCAAAATTGTTAACAAACTCCGCGATGAAGGCCGCATTGTTGCTATGGCGGGGGACGGCACAAATGACGCACCAGCGCTAGCTTCGGCTGATGTCGGCATAGCGATGGGAACGGGCACAGATGTGGCGATGGAAAGCGCGGGCATAACGCTGCTCAAAGGCGATTTAATTGGTATTGTCCGCGCCCACAAATTATCCGTCGCGACCATGAACAATATCCGGCAAAATCTGTTCTTTGCATTTATTTATAACACGGCGGGCATTCCTATAGCGGCGGGAATGCTTTACCCGTTCTTTGGTATTTTTCTTTCACCAATGATTGCCGCCGCAGCCATGTCGCTTTCATCTGTGAGTGTGATAGCCAATGCTTTAAGGCTTAAAATTATTAAAATATAGGCTTCCTTGAGAAATCCCTGTTATTTTTTGGATACTATTGTGAAAGCTTTTATTTTCTAGATCTTGATATAATTTTGTTAGAAAAACAGGATAAATTTTTAAAATTACGCTAATAAATGGCCAGTAACAGCGATAATAATCCTGAGAATAGTTAGGGCCTGACTACGCACACCACCATTTTAGATTTCCACTACGCATATCCCCTAAACCGAGAATGGAAGCGCTATACCAGCGGTTCCAACTGCACTATCGTAACTAGTATCTATCGTATAAACTTGCTTGGCTTACGCTGATAACAAATCGCGCTTCATTTTAAGCTTTTTAATATGGCCTTCGTAATGACGAACCATATCTTTACCCTTTGTTTCCAGAATTTCACCCAGTAAGCCATCTTTTTGGTGGCCTAAGCCTCTTAGTAATGCCTCAAAATCACTTTCAATATCTTTTTTATATTCTGACCATATAACGAGCATTTCTTAGTTTTACAGTGATAATAAGCATATTTTTTATTGCGGACTTTACACCTTTGCGCTTCTTGGATCTTTAATTCCTGAAGTGATTTGAACATCAATTATTGTTGACAGTAATGGGGCAGCCGCGGCGATGTCCTTAAGCTCAGTTAGTGTGGTGCTGAATGCTTTACGCTTAAACCTGAAAAAATATGAACTTTATCCTGTTGAGAGCGTTATTAAAAAAAGAAATTCTCATGATAAAAAACAGACATCACGCAGGAAATTCTTAGGCGGCACAGCCTTTATTACAGGGCTTAAATTCTGGTTTTAAACAAAAGAAAAGGAGAGAAAATGAAATACTCAAAATTTTTTGCAATGATTGCGACATCAACAGCTGTGATGCTTGGTTTAATGTATTTAAATTCATATTCGATTATCGAACATGCGTTTTGGAGTGAAACCCGATTTTATATGGCTTTTGTCATGGGCGCCGCGATGGCTATTGTGATGCTCAGTTTTATGCTCGGTATGTATAAGAACAAAAATATGAATGCTGCAATTTTTATCGGAAGCGCAGTTGTTTTTGCACTCGCCTTATTTTTAGTCCGCAGCCAAACAACAATTGACGATACATCTTATATGAGCGCCATGATCCCTCACCATTCCATAGCAATCATGACCAGCGATAGAGCCGGGATTGAGGATGTGCGTGTTCGTAAGCTGGCTGATGATATTATCAAAGCTCAGCGTAAAGAGATTAAAGAAATGGAGTGGCTGATTAATGATATTCAACAAAATGGCATTGTTAACACAGACGCCGCAGCGCAAGAAAGGTCAGTTCCACCATTTGAAGGTAAGGTTGATGGCGATGCACTTTAATTCGCTGGTTTTTATCGATATTTTCTTATGAAATCTGGCGACTTTTTGGCAGGTCTTTCATTATCTTGTATAGACAAGACTGCATTTTTTTCCATTTTCTTTTTATGAATTTGCATCTCACATCATAATTACATGATAATTATGTGGGTTAGCTTTCCTCGTCATCGAGGACATATGGGCACATCCCCTTACGTATTTGTGCCTATATTAAAAAAGATAATCTCATGCGGTTAAATAATGGCCGCATGAGATTTTTTAAAAAAAGTTTAGAACACTTTCTGGCATTTGATGCACAATGCTCCAAAATTCTAACTATACAAATTAGTGCTCGCTTACGTATTTTTTTACGAACTGCTCTAATTCAGGTACGTCGCATTCGAAACCCATCTTTTCGGCTTTTTCAATCACGTCTTCGCCAGACAGATTTTCCTTACATCCCAAATGCATCATTACGAAGGCGCCTGAGCGTTTGCCTGACGTGCAATGAACAACAACTGGTTTGGGTAAGCTCTCTAATTCGTGTCTAAAGCGATCTACCATTTCGTTGGATAAGTTTTCTTTTGAAACTCCGATGTGGCAATACTTCAAATTATTATCATTGGCCAGTTGTTCTTCTTCTTCGTGGCCGATATTTTGTTCTTCATCTGCGGTTTGCAAATTAATCACAGAACGAAAACCTTTTGAAGCAAACTCTTTAAAGCTTTTTTCATCGGGATCGAATGCGGCTACGGATATGTCATCGTTAATTTTCTTTATATCGTTACTCATGTCGTTTTTCTCCTTAGGGGTTTGGGTTGGGTAATTCGCAGCTTTCCACGCTTTAAAACTGCCAGGAATATTATGAACATTTTTAAAACCGTGTTTTTGCAGCAGACTGGAAGCGATGCTAGCTCTGTAACCGCTGGCGCAGTATGTAGCGATCATCTCATCTTTATTCAGTTGCGAAAGCGTGTCTGGCAACTCCCCTAAGAAATAATGACTGGCACTGGGGATATGGCCGCTGTTCCATTCTTCACCTTTACGCACATCTAAAGGCGAGTATTTATTCAAGTTTTCATTCAGCTCATGGACGGATAATTGAGGTAAGGACTCAAGCTCTTTTCCTGCTTCTTGCCAGCTCTGCATACCGCCAGCCAAATACCCTTGAATATTAGTATGACCCGTGCGCCAAAGCAGATTAACAACTGTATTTAAATCTTTCTCTTCATCAGACAATACCAAATAAATAGGAGCTTCCGGATCAATAAACCATCCCGCCCATACAGATAAAATAGGACGCGCTCCGATATTGAGCGCGCTTTTAATATGCCCGCCGCCAAAGGCCAGCATATCTCGGGTATCAAGCAAGAACGCATCTGATGATTTTATCGCTTGTGCAAATTCATCAACTGGGATCGCACGAACATGGGGCGTATGCCCGAATACTTTCGGCCCTTTTGCATTGAGTTTTTTCATTTTAGGATAATGCGTCGGCACAGGGGGAGCGTTATTCTGAACAGCCTTTTTAAAATTGTCATAATTATCAATCTGCATATAAGGGTTGAATTTTTTCTCATAGCCAATTGTGCTGCTCATGCGATCGCCGATATCCGGGCCACAGGCCGAACCCGCTGCGTGGCAGGGGTAAATGATGATGTCATCATTAAGGTTGCAGAAAAACTCACGCATGGTTTTATACAGCGCCCGTGTTAATTCTTCGGTTTTTTCATCGCCCAATAAGTCAGGTCTCCCCATTGAATCCACGAATAGGGAATCCCCCGTAAGCACGCCCCAAGGCTGCTTAGATTTTGACGTATCAGTTAATAAATAAGAGAGGTGCTCAGGCGTGTGGCCGGGGGTGTGCTTGGCTGTGATTTTGACTTTACCAAAGGTAAACTCATCGCCGTCTTTTACAGATTTATATTCAAAATCATAAGACGCTTCACCCTCAACGCTGACATAAAGATCGGCACTTCCTTTGCAGCGAGACACAAGTTCCCGCCCGCCGCTTAAGAAATCGGCATGTATATGCGTTTCAAAAATATGTGTAATTGTTACGCCATAATGACGAGCTTTTTTTAAATAAATATCTGCATCAGGGCGGGGGTCTATTACTGCTGCGTATCCGGCGCTATCATCGCATATAAAATATGAAACCTGAGCAATACCTTCTGTAAGTATGGGATCAAAACGTAAAGTCATATCTTCCTACCTTTAAAATTGTTTCAATTACAAAACGCTCCAAACTCTCCAGAGTTC
This sequence comes from Bdellovibrionales bacterium, assembly GCA_037969275.1. Lineage (GTDB taxonomy): Bacteria > Pseudomonadota > Alphaproteobacteria > Micavibrionales > Micavibrionaceae > UBA2638. The sequence continues at coordinate 6,223 of JBBKXC010000076.1, forward strand.
CATGAATGGTTTTTGAGCCTTATCAGATTAAAATGAATGTTTCTACAAAAGCTGATATCTTGTTACTAATGGGCAAAGTACACCGACGACGTAAAGGGTCCGATTCACGTGATCTTCATACTTTGCGTATAAATTGGAATTGCGATGCTGAATTTAACCTCAGTTGTCATGCGGAACTTTAAATGAAGATGCACGATGCAAGATAAATTTTCACAAGCCAGTGTTCCACAACCACTACTTTCAGATCAAGAATTGCTTGATTTGGTTCAGAAACAAACTCTGAAGTACTTTTGGGATTTCGGACATCCAGATAGCGGCATGGCCAGAGAACGTAGTCATGGTAACGGTGCATCGTATGATAGTGAACATACTGTAACAACTGGCGGAACGGGCTTTGGCATTATGGCGATGATCGCTGGTGCGGAACGAGGGTTCATACCTAAAAATGATGTCAGAGAGCGCATACATAAAATTTGCGATTTTTTGGATAGTTCTCCGACCTATAGAGGCGCATTTCCACATTTCATGGATGGCCGCACAGGAGAGACAATTCCCTTTTCCAAACTAGATGATGGTAGCGATCTCGTTGAAACCTCCTTTTTGATGGCGGGCCTGCTCACGGCGCGCCAATACTTCCAAGATCCCGCACTCACGCAAAAAATAAATACACTTTGGGAAAATGTGGAATGGGATAACCATTGCCACAAAGATGGCCTGATGTGGCATTGGAGTCCCAACCACTCATGGACAGAGGACAGTTTGCCGATTAGTGGCTGGAATGAATGTCTGATTACATATATTATGGCCGCTTCTTCACCAACGCACGCAATTAACAAATCTATCTATGAAGCCGGCTGGACAAAATCTGAAGAATTTTTAAATGGTAAAAGCTATTACGGTATTGAGTTGCCCCTTGGCCCTGAAAAAGGCGGCCCATTATTTATGTCACAATACTCGTTTTTAGGTCTGGACCCGAATGGCCTCTATGATGGCCACACGAATTACTTTAGGCAAAAAAAGAATCATACGCTTATTAATCGTGCGCACTGCATAGAAAACCCAAACGAATATAAAGGTTATAGCGAAAACTGTTGGGGGTTAACTGCCAGCGACAACCACGAGGGCTATAGTGCGCATTGCCCTATTAATGACCTTGGCGTTATTGCCCCCACAGCTGCGCTGTCCGCATTTCCGTTCACCCCCAAAGAGTCGATGCAGGCACTGCGGCATTTTTACGAAGATCGCGGCGATGAAATTTGGGGTGAGTATGGCTTTAAAGATGCTTTTAGTGATGAGCATAACTGGGTGTCGGAAGGCAATCTGGCCATTGATCAAGGGCCTATCGTTGTGATGATTGAAAATTATCGATCAGGGCTTCTCTGGAATTTATTTATGAGCTGTCCGGAGGTGCAGATGGGGCTTAATAAACTCAGTTTTGATAGTCCCCATTTGATATCGAAATCTGCACATCAAAACAAGACAATAGCTCCGTAGGATCACACCAAATTAAATGATTTTTCTGTTAAATCGCTGTTATATTTTTATTAAAAGCAACAAAAACAAGTTTATGCTGAGCCGCAAGGTAATTTAATTAGCAAAGGCTTTCTCTTTAATAACTTTCGGACCAGCGCTCAAGGCCACTTGGCCCTCAATGTAGCGCAAGATTTGCCCGACACAGGTTTCGACATCATTATTGCTGGTATCGACAACAATCTCTGGATTTATGGGCGCCTCATAGGGCGCGTCAATGCCTGTAAACTGTTTAATGACCCCTGCCCGCGCTTTTTTGTAGAG
>JBBKXC010000077.1:0-4822 GCA_037969275.1 Bdellovibrionales bacterium
TAACAGCGCTGATCGGGCTGCCCTTTTCATTCTCAATGACAGCAAAGCTATCGAATGTGAGCATGACAGGTCTTTTGTGCAGTGATCCAACATCAAGATTAAAGATCGTCTCGCTATCATTGACGATAGACTGGATATGCGGCGCGCCCATTGCGCTCAGGATAATGGATTCACGGCGAATATCAACCGCCGAAGCCCCGTTCGCGCGGTTCATAGCCGTAGAACCAAAGGCGCTGGAGAACGTAAAGCCGCGCCCCATAATCTTTTTAGGCCCCAAAGCCGAATTGGCAAAATGTACACTCAAATTCAGCAACGTTGATTGCAGCGTCAAATCTATAGCGTTCAGATTGAATTTTTCCACGAGCTCCGCGGTCGGTTTATGCGGAATAAGCTGGATTGAAATCTCGTTATAACCATAGCGCGTAGTCTTTGAGCCATCGGCGAAACAGATATCGGCCTGAATAGGCTTGACCATATATAGACCCGCGCTATCCATCGCACTTTGCAGCTGCGCCGCGTCATTAATATTTTTATTCGTCCAAAAACCAACGCTATCGCTGGTAGGGGCTATCATGCCGAAGATTTTCTTGCCCGCCCCATGGCGAAGCGCTTGTAGCAATAAACCATCACCGCCTACGCTAACCACTGTTTCAGCCGCGCTAAAATCACACTGGCCAAAAGTGGTTATCAGTTCATGCGCAAAGGAATCATTGGGCTCTTTACCGGCCTCGTATAAAAAATGGACCCTGTTCGTCATAATGGCGCAGGTGCTTTCGTTTATTGCTCAAGAAGCAATATCCATAGTAAATTCCATAACTTAAGTCAATTGAAAAGCGCCGTTAATATACATAACAAAGAGAACCTTACCCCAGATCACCCAAGGTAAGGTGGCTCGAATATTTATTAAATATCCAACGAAGCGCGTTAGAGAATACGAAGGGCGTGTTGAACGGCTGAAAGCGTTTTCGGAGCCTGCTTAACCTTTTTGGTAAGCGTGCGCGCCTCATTGAGTTTATAAAACTCGCGCGTCAACTCTGCCATGGCCTTGAGCCGATCTGCATCTGCGCCCTCCAAAGGCTTGCCTGTAATATGGCGGCGGGGCAAATCGCTCGGCGTTAAATCAGCTCGGATTTCTTGCGGCGTTGGTTCTGGCTGCGGGCGCTGCTCTCGTAATGGCACACCTTTAGCCATCGTATGACGCACGCGTTTCCATGTATCCTTGTCATTAAAGCGATCAACAAAGCGATCACGCTCAAGCTGCAAAATGCGGTTGAAATTAAGTCCGATACCGGGATGAACGAGCATAGTGTCTTCGCCGCGCTCTTTCATAATCTGCTTAAGCCTTTGCGCAACGGCTGGTTCGGCGACATGGTGATCGACATCATCAAATTTAATCTCGGCGCCGCCAGTCAGAACATCCGCCAAAGCATCGGCCACGCGCACATCAATGTGATTTACGCCCTTATTCGGATCGTCCGTGGTGTTGTACATTTTATCAACCTCAAGGCGGATCGCCATCTTCCCTGACAGACCGGGAAGATTATAAGTCGGCAGAGCTTTGGGCGCATAGGCAGGTGCCATCGCCAAAACTTTTGCTTTAGCATCCGCCAAAACCCGGTCGGGGTTCATGGAAATGCCATCATCTTGAGAGAGCCAAAGCTTCTTCTTCGCATCTTGCGAGCAATTGCTACCGGAATTAGCAGGGTCAGCAAGCGCGCGCACAGCGTCAATAACGCCCGGCATAGGGCCATTTTTCTGCCCCGGCTTTTCAAAAGCGCGCTGGAGATAACGCGCCGTGCCGCCCCAGCCCGGAAGCAAGCCCAAGCCTGGCTCGGGGAGCGCCATAATCTGCTCAGGCCCCGCTTGAATAGCGTCACTGGACAGGAGAATTTCATTCCCGCCGCCAAATGCAAAATTCATATTATTGCCCTTTGGCGCGCCGACCACAGGAAACGGCGCTTGATTAAGCGCGGTGTAAACGGCTTGGCCTTCATAAACGAGCTCCTCAACGAGCTTTGGCAATTTCTTGCCGACATAGCCCGCCACGCCGATCATTTTCAAACGCCAATCTTCCGTAGCGTCCATGAAAACTTCAACCAGCTTCAAATTCGCGCCGAAAGAAAAGCTCGGCGCGTCATTATAAATGACCATGCCTTTATAAGTTTCAGGATTGTCTTGAAGCAATTTTATACTCTCGTTAATGACCCAGAAAATTGACGGATCAATCGCGTTCTTGGTGGAATGGAATTCCAGCGCAGTCACGCCATCACCAATATCCCAAAGGCTTGCGGAGTTATGCGTGATAAGCGGCTTGCTGGCAGCCTTAACATCGTCAAGGCTAAGCACACCGGGGCCACGCTTTAGCGGCGCATAAGAACCATCAAAATTCATCACCTGATTTTGGCCATTGGCCTCGCGGTAGAAGCTTTGTTTATTCGCTTTGGCCAAAAGCGCTGGTGCTTTAATGCCCTCACGCTCCAGCTTTTCAGTAAACCACTTCACGCCGAATTTATCCATGAGTTCGAACGGCCCTTGATCCCAGCCGAAGCCAGCGCGCATGGCGTCATCAATATCTTGGAGATCATAGGCCATTTCTTCGGCGTGATTGAGCACATACAGCATCGTATCGCGCAGCACCGGCCATGCAAATTGCGCGGGCTCATCGCCACCATCAAAAAACTTATCGTAGCCGCCATATTTTTTGATTTTTTTCTCAAAACGGAAATACGGGCTTTCTTTAAAATCGCGGTACTGGCCGGATACCAAATCGCGCACTTCTTTTAGCGGTTTTTTACCGCTTTCTTCCATCACGAGATTGCCGTTCTGGTCTTTCTTTTTACGGTAGTAACCGCCTTCGGTTTCATGCTCTTGGCCGTCTTTTTTGTAAACGCCGCGCACGCCGAGATAGCCATTATCCACAAGGTCTTTCAATTCGTCTTCCCCGCCAAATATCTGGCGAAAAGCATCGCTTTCGGGAAGCTTCGCATTCAAATCTCTGCGAACATGCTGGATAACAGGAAGACCAACCTCATCGGCCAATCGGAACAAACCGAGCTTCGGGAAACCAAAGGCTTGCCCCATAATGGAATCAACATCTTCAATATCCATAGACATTTTAAGCGATTGGTCGCGCGCGGCCTCCATGGCAAACATACCGATACGGTTACCGATAAAGCCTGGCGCATCCTTGCAAATCACTGATTTTTTACCCATGACTCGGCTGCCGAATTCCTGCATCGTTTGGGTAATTTGCGGATCAGTATGCTCGCCAGGAATAACTTCGAGCAAATGCATACGGCGCACAGGGTTAAAGAAATGCGTATTCAAAAAACGGCTTTTAAAATCATCCGATTGACCTTCGACAATAGTCTCGACTTTGATCGTTGAGGTATTAGAAGAAAATATCGCATCAGGCTTCGCGAATTTCTCAATCGCCTTATACATAGCTTCGCGCACATGCTGAGGTACCAAAACGCTCTCGACTATCCAATCACATTCCCCGAGCAGCGCTTTGCTCTCTTCGCCCAGTTCCATCATATTTTTAGCTGATAAAGCGGTGGTAATATTCTTGGCGTTTTCCGGCACCATTAGCCCCGCATTAAACACATCGGTCGGCTTAGCTTTTTTCAAACGCTCGACAGCAAGGTCGGCGTTGTTTACGCCGTTTTCATTCGGTAAATCAAATAAAACCACTTCATAGCCCGCATTGGCAAGCTGCGCGGCGATACCGCTTCCCATGATACCTGCGCCAAGAACGCCTACTTTTTTAATTTCTTTTGTCATGTTTAATGCTCCTACCTACTTATATAGGTTGATAATCAGGGTTCTCGATAATCAGGGCCATGCCCTGCCCGCCGCCAATACAAAGCGTGGCCATACCGTAGCGCTCATTGGCTTTTTTAAGCTCGAGCGCCAGTGTTCCGGCAAGGCGAATTCCCGTAGCGCCCAGCGGATGGCCAATAGCAATAGCCCCGCCATTCACGTTAATTTTATCCATATTCGGTGCCATGCCTTGCTTTTCCCACTCGCTCACCACAGCGAGCGCTTGCGCGGCGAAGGCTTCATTCAGCTCAATGCGGCCCATATCCTTTAAGGTTATTTCCTCACCCAAAACACGCGATGCTTTAGCAAGCGCGTCCTTCGAGGCTTCGACAGGGCCAATGCCCATAATTTCAGGCGCGCAGCCGGACTGGCCGACCGCAATAATGCGCGCAAGTACAGGCAAATTATTGGCCTTCGCATAGCTTTCGGAAGACATCAGCATGGCTGTTGCACCGTCTGTAACTTGTGATGAGTTCCCTGCTGTAACTGTGCCGCCCTTGGAAGCGCTTCTGGCAATGGTGCCGAGGCGAGAAAGGCTCTTGGTCGAGCTACCCGCCCGCACGCCATCATCCGTATCAACGCCCTTAATGGCAATAATCTCAGCCGCAAAGCGCCCTTCTTCTGCCGCCTTGGCATGAAGGTTATGTGAGCGCACGGCAAAAGCGTCCTGCGCCTCGCGTCCAATATTATAAACACTGGCGAGGTTTTCTGCTGTCGAGGACATATCCAGATAATTGGTCAGAAGACCTTTTGGAATTTCGCTATCGCGGTTCAATTTAGGGTTCGGTAAAACATTGTAGCCGCCCATTGGCACTTGGCTCATGCTCTGCACACCAGTCACAACATAAACAGAATCAGGATTACGTGCGATAAAACCATCTGCTATGCCAATGGCCTGAATACCAGAGGCGCAAAAACGATCAACCGTAGAGCCGCCAATATCATCGGGTAAATTACAATCTTGATGCATCACAAGCAAGCGGCCAATATTCAGGCCTTG